>NZ_JBEZXZ010000189.1:0-17501 GCF_040638275.1 Actinoplanes sp. NPDC026623
AGCGCGGCGGGATCTTCATCTGGACGCCGGGATATCGCGCCGGCCGAGATGGATGGGGATCTGATGTCGCTCACCACCCGCCGACTGCTCACCATGCTGGCATTGCCGGCCGGGCTCGTTGCCGCAGTGGTCGTAGCGCCCGGTGCCGCCAACGCCGCCGGGGTGTCCGCCACCATCAAGACCGCCACCACGCTGAAGGTGCGCTCCGCGCCCTCGCAGACCGCGAAGATCGTGGGAACGGTGCGCAAGAACCAGAAGGTGACCGTCGCCTGCGTCATCACCGGACAGCGGGTCACGGGCACGGTGCGCACGACCACCGCCTGGGACCGCATCGGCACGGGGCGCTACGTCTCGCACGCCTACGTGCAGACGTCCGGCAAGATCCCGCGCTGTGCGCCGGCCGCCAAGCCCGCCGCCCCCCGGTACGTCGTCGGCACGGTCAAGAGCGCCGACGGCAAGGTCAACCTGCGCGCCGGCGCCTCGATCAAGTCGGCCGTCGCCGGCTCCGTCGCCAGCGGCGCGAAGGTCGATCTGGCCTGCTCGGTCACCGGCGACCTGGTCAAGGGCACCGTCCGCGCCACCACCCGGTGGGACCGCACCCGGGCCGGCAGCTACATCTCGAACGCCTACCTCTACTCCGGCGCGCTGCCGGTGTGCGCGGCCACCAGCACGCCGACCCCGGTGGCCCCCGTGGTCAACCTGACCCCGGCGCAGTTCATCAGGGCTGCGGTGCCCGGCGCGCAGGCCGACTGGCGCGCGAACGGCGTACCGCCGTCGGTCACCATCGCCCAGGCCATCCTCGAGTCCGGCTGGGGCCGCAGCGACCTGTCGGCGACCAGCAAGAATTACTTCGGCATCAAGTGCCAGAACGGCGGCTACGGCAAGATCGCCAACGGTTGCCGCACCGTGCGCACCAACGAGTGCACCAAGGCCGGCGAGTGCTTCGTCACAACGGCGAGCTTCCGGACCTACGCCAGCCAGGCCGACTCGTTCCGTGACCACGGCAGCTTCCTGAGGTCCAACAGCCGCTACGCCGGCGCCTTCGCCTACACCAAGGACGCGAACAACTTCATCAAGAAGGTGTGGCAGGCCGGGTACGCGACCGACCCGAAGTACGTCGAGAAGGTCACCGGCATCATGCAGTCCTACGACCTCTACCAGTACGACACCTGGAAGTGAACCGCCGGTCAGAGCGACCGCTGCGGTAGCAGCGCCGCGATGCAGGCCAGCAGCTGAGCGGGCAGGAACGGCTTGAGCAGCGTCGCGTTCGCGCCGACCTCGGCGACCCGCTCGTCGCCCGGCATGATGGAACCGCTGGCCAGCACCACCGGGATGTGCCGGAGGCCGGCATCGGCCCGGATCGCCCGGCACAGGTCGAGCCCGTTCATCCGGGGCATGTCCACGTCGGTCACGACCACGTCGGGCAGGTGCGCGCGGACCGCCTCGAGGGCGGCGGCACCGTCGCTGGCGGTGATCACCTGGTGGCCGGCACGCTCCAGGGCGCGCTGCAGGACGAAGCGGATGTCCTCGTGGTCCTCGGCGACGACGATCATGGAGGCCTCGGCTCTCGTTCTGCCGGGGATCCGGCCGGAAGTGCTGTCGATGAGTTACCGAACGAGCCCGCCGGGGGACACGGGACGTCCTCCTTCGCGGGCCGCGGGGGCAGGGCGGCGTTAATCACGAGGCGGATCGCGGCGGATCTGCCTATTGTTGACGCGCCATGTCTGTAACGCCCCTTAGCCAGGACCTCGCCGAGCTTCGCCGCCGCATGTCCGACCTGCTACCCCGCGACGAACGCCGGCTTCAGCGGCGGCTCGAGGGCACCCGCCGGATCCGCGACGAGCTCGCGCGCTCCGCCGTGCTCACCGAGATCGCCGCCGAGGTCACCCAGGCCGAGCAGCGCCGCGACGCGCGGCTGGCCGCCGTCCCGCCGATCACCTACCCCGACGAGTTGCCGGTCAGCCGGCGCCGCGACGACATCATGGCCGCCATCCGCGACCACCAGGTCGTGGTGATCGCGGGCGAGACCGGCTCGGGCAAGACCACCCAGCTGCCGAAGATCTGCCTGGAGCTGGGCCGGGGCGTCCGCGGCCAGATCGGTCACACCCAGCCGCGCCGGATCGCGGCCCGCACGGTCGCCGAGCGCATCGCCGAGGAGCTCGGCACCCCGCTGGGCTCGACGGTCGGCTACAAGGTCCGCTTCACCGACCAGGTCACCGACGAGACCATGGTCAAGGTGATGACGGACGGCATCCTGCTCGCCGAGATCCAGACCGACCGGATGCTGCGCCGCTACGACACGCTGATCATCGACGAGGCGCACGAGCGCAGCCTCAACATCGACTTCATCCTCGGCTACCTGGCCCAGCTGCTGCCGAAGCGCCCGGACCTCAAGCTGATCATCACGTCGGCGACGATCGAGACCGGGCGCTTCGCCGAGCATTTCGCCCCGGCGGGCGGACAGCCGGCGCCGGTCATCGAGGTGTCCGGGCGTACCTATCCGGTCGAGGTGCGCTACCGCCCGCTGGCCCGGTTCGCCGGCGAGGAGGACGAGGAGCTCCGCGAGGAGCCGATCGACCAGGTGGACGGCATCGCCGCCGCCGTCGACGAGCTGGGGGCCGAGAGCAGCGGCGACATCCTGGTCTTCCTCAGCGGCGAGCGGGAGATCCGCGACACCGCGGACGCGCTCAACCGCCGCGACCTGAAGAACACCGAGATCGTCCCGCTGTACGGCCGGCTCTCCGCGGCCGAGCAGCACAGGGTCTTCCAGGCGCACACCGGCCGCCGGGTCGTGCTCGCGACCAACGTGGCCGAGACGTCGCTGACCGTCCCCGGCATCCGCTACGTGATCGACCCGGGCACCGCGCGGGTCTCGCGATACAGCAGCCGGCTCAAGGTGCAGCGGCTGCCGATCGAGGCGGTGTCGCAGGCCAGCGCCAACCAGCGCAAGGGCCGCTGCGGGCGCACGTCGGACGGCATCTGCATCCGGCTCTACTCGGAGGAGGACTTCGAGGCGCGGCCGGCGTTCACCGAGCCGGAGATCCTGCGGACCAACCTGGCCAGCGTCATCCTGCAGATGACCAGCCTGGGGCTCGGCGACCTGGCCGCGTTCCCGTTCATCGACCCGCCGGATCAGCGCAACGTCACCGACGGCGTCAAGCTGCTGGAGGAGCTCGGCGCCCTCGAGCAGCGCAAGCTCACCCCGATGGGCCGCCAGCTCGCCCAGTTGCCGGTCGACCCCCGGCTGGCCCGCATGGTCATCGAGGCGGACAAGCAGGACTGCCTCGCCGAGGTCATGGTCATCACCGCGGCGCTGTCCATCCAGGACCCCCGGGAACGCCCGGCCGACAAGCAGCAGCAGGCCGACGAGAAGCACGCCCGGTTCGCCGACAAGGAATCCGACTTCTTCAGCTACCTCAACCTGTGGCGCTACCTGCGGGAGAAGCAGCGCGAGCTGTCCGGCAACCAGTTCCGCCGGCTGTGCCGCGCCGAGTTCCTCAACTACCTGCGGGTCCGCGAGTGGCAGGACATCTACTCGCAGCTGCGACAGGTCGCCCGTACGCTCGAACTCACCCTCGTCGAGCGGGACGAGCTCGCCGGGGGCCAGGCCGTGCACACGGCCATGCTCGCCGGTCTCCTCTCGCACATCGGCCTGAAGGACACCGACAAGCGCGAGTATCTCGGCGCTCGCGGCGCCAAGTTCGCGATCTTCCCGGGCTCCACGCTGTTCAAGAAGCAGCCGCGCTGGGTGATGTCGGCCGAGCTGGTCGAGACGTCGCGGCTCTGGGGGCGGGTGAACGCGCGCATCGAGCCCGAATGGGCCGAGAAGCTCGCGCCGCACCTGGTCAAGCGCAGCTACAGCGAACCGCACTGGGAGAAGAAGCAGGGCGCCGTGATGGCGTACGAGAAGGTGACCCTCTACGGGCTGCCGATCGTGCCCCGGCGCAAGGTCGGCTACGGCCGGGTCGACCCGGCGATGTGCCGCGAGTTGTTCATCCGGCACGCGCTGGTGGAGGGCGACTGGGAGACCCACCACCCGTTCTTCGCCGAGAACGCCAAGCTGCTGGCCCGCATCGAGGAGATCGAGAACCGGGCCCGCCGCCGGGACATCGCGGTCGACGACGAGACCGTGTACGCCCTCTACGACGCCCGCATCCCCGCCGACGTCGTCTCCGCCCGGCACTTCGACTCCTGGTGGAAGAAGGCCAGGCACCAGGACCCCGGCCTGCTCACCTTCACCCGTGAGCTGCTGGTCAACGCCGGCCGCGACGCCGTCGACCCGGGCGCGTACCCGGACGCCTGGCTCGCGGGCGGCGTCCGGCTGCCGCTGACCTACCAGTTCGAGCCCGGCGCCGCCGCCGACGGCGTCACCGTGCAGGTGCCGCTGGCGCTGCTCAACAAGCTCGACGCCGAGGACTTCGGCTGGTCGGTGCCGGGCCTGCGCAAGGAGGTCGTGGTCGCGCTGATCCGCGCGCTGCCCAAGCACCTGCGGACCAGCTTCGTGCCCGTGCCCGACTGGGCCGAGGCCGTGCTGAGCCGGGTGCCCGCCCGCCGCGGCCCGCTGCCCGACGCGGTCGGCGGCGAGCTGCGCCGGCTCACCGGCACGATCGTGCCCCGCGACGCGTGGCGCCCCGACCAGGTGCCGGACCACCTCAGGATGAACTTCCGGGTGGTGAACGAGGACGGCGCGATGGTCGGCCAGGGCCGCGACCTCGACGTGCTGCGCGCCGGCCTGGCGCCCAAGGTGCGGGCGACCATCTCGGCCGCCGCCGGCGACATCGAGCGCCGCGGCATCACGACGAACGACTTCGGCATGCTGTCCCGCTCGATCGCGCAGGTCCGCGGCGGCTACGAGGTCACCGTCTACCCGGCGCTCGTCGACGAGGGCGACAGCGTCGCCGTCCGGGTGCTCGAGACCGAGGCCGGGCAGCGCGAGGCGATGCGGGCCGGCACCCGCCGCCTGCTGATGCTCACGCTCCCGCCCGCGGCCCGCTTCCTGCAGGGGCGGCTCGACAACCGGGCCAAGCTGGAGCTGTCCCGGGGCAACCCCTACCGCTCGATCGCCGACCTGCTCGACGACTGCGCGGGCGCGGCCGTCGACAAGCTCGTCGCCGACGCGGGCGGTCCGGCCTGGGACAAGGAGTCCTTCGCGAAGCTGCGCGACGAGGTCCGCGCCGACCTGGTCGACGCGGTCGCCAACGTCGTCACCCAGGTGCGTGCCGTGCTCGCCACCGCGTACGACGTGGACCAGCGGCTCGCGAGCACCCGCGACCCGTCGCTGCTGCCGGCGCTGGCCGACATCCGTCAGCAGCTCAAGGGCCTGGTGCACCAGGGCTTCGTCACCGAGACAGGCTGGCGTCAGCTGCACCACCTGCCGCGCTACCTGCGGGGCATGATGCACCGCCTCGACCGGCTCGGCGGCGCCCTCGCCCGGGACCGGCAGCTGACCGCCCAGGTGCACGAGATCGAGCAGGAGTACCGCGAGCTGCGCGCCGAGTCGCCCGCGGGCGGCCCGGCCGACGAGGGGCTGCGCGAGATCCGCTGGATGATCGAGGAGTTGCGGATCAACTTCTTCGCGCAGGCCCTCGGCACCGCGTACCCGGTCTCGGACAAGCGGATCTACAAGGCGATGGATCAACTGCCGGGCTGAATTCCGTGCCCGGGAGGGTGGTTTCCGGGCGTACCGGGTGCGCGGCGGGGAGTGCTTGGGTGCCGTTGGGTTACCTGGCTGTCAACCCGCGGCGCGAGGCCCTAGCGTCCTTGCCATGACCAACGAATTCGTAGCCTTCGCCCCGATTTTCGCCGCCCCCGTCGCCGACCCGGACCGCGCGCTGCTGGACGAGATGATGGCGCGGGTCGGCGTCGACGGGCTCGCGGCGGCGCTCGCCGACACGGGTCTGCTCGCCCTGGTCGACCAGCACGCCGCGGCGGTGCGCGACGCGCTCCTGGACGCCGACCGCGAGGTGGACGCGGAGGGGCTGGCCGCGTACGCCAGGTCGATCGCCGCGGCTGCGGCGCGGATGGGCCGCCCGGTACCACAGCCGGGTCAGGCGTACCTGTCGGGTTCGGCGTGGTTGTCGGCGGAATGGCACCTCATGCGCCTGGTGGCCGTCTGCATGATCGCGGAGTCGGCGGGCCTGCTGTGAAGATCACCCGAAATGCGTAAACGGTAGTTTTTGTAATATAGAGAGCTTTACGTACTATTTGTAACATGCGTCTCATTGCTATTACAGTGGCCTCCGCGCTGGCTGTCACAGCCACGCCCGCCCTTGCTGCCAACGCCGCCCCCGTCGCGGCGCCCGCGCCGGTCACCGTCGCGCGGTACAACTTCGATGCCGGCACCGCCACGGCCAGCCGCATCGTGGACACCTCGGGCCGGGGAACGTCCCTGACCATCCGCACGGCGGACTCGGGCAAGGTCGCCTTCAGCGGCACCACCGACAAGTACGCCTCGTTCCCGGTCGCCTGCGCCGAAACGGCGACGGTCTGCCCGCGGGCCATCCTCGAGGGCACCGACGACGCCGACCTGGACCCGGGTACCCAGCGCTTCCGCTGGGGCGCCTCGGTGCGGGTGGCCATGGCCCAGGTGACCGGCTCCACCAACGTCGTGCAGAAGGGCGTCTCCGACACGGAGAGCCTGTGGAAGATGCAGGTCGGCGGAAACCACGGCAAGGCCAGCTGCGTGGCCTCCGGGCAGGGCGTGAGCCAGGTCTACCTGGTGCGCTCGAGCGTTTCGGTGGCGGACAACGCCTGGCACGACATCATGTGCCAGCGGTCCGGGGCGGCGCTGTCGATCTACGTCGACGGCACCGAGCGGGGGACCACCGCGATCCCGGCGACCCTGTCGATCGCGAACAGCATGCCGCTGCGCATCGGCGGCCCGAACCTCAACATCAAGAGCGACCTGTACCACGGCGCGCTCGACGACGTGTACGCCCGCCTGGGCTGACGCGTGGGAGGGCCGGAACCCGCCGGGGTTCCGGCCCTCCGAGGACCGATCAGCTGCGGCGGAAGGCGTAGGAACGCCCGGAACCGCCGGTGGCCCGGCCGGCGTGGTCGCGTTCGGAACGCTGCCGGGCCGCGAGCCGGGCGTCGTCCGCGCCGTGATGCGCCGCGATCGCGGGCGGGTTGGCGTGCGTGTCGAGGTTCGGCACCGACGCCGCCAGATCCTGGCGGGCCAGTTCGTCGGGATCGACGTGTACGGCAAATGCAGGCATGAAATGACCTCCGTGTGACACGAGGCGAGAACCGGAGAACGAGTTGATGAAGTCCGCGCGCGGAACACGGCGCGCCCAGATGCGCAGGGCCAGGCAGACGGGCCCGAGCTAGCGGCGTCAGGAGTTCATACCGGTCACCATAACTCCGGCGCGGACCGCCGTGCGAGCTGATTCAGGAGACGGGCGCCTCGATGTCGACGATGATCGGTGCGTGATCGGACGGGCCCTTGCCCTTGCGGGCCTCCCGGTCCACCACGGCGTCGCGCACGGCCGCGGCCACCCCGGCGGTGGCGTAGACCAGGTCGATCCGCATGCCCTTGTTCTGGTGGAACATCCCGGCGCGGTAGTCCCAGTAGGTGAACGGGCGGTCACCCTTGAGTGGCCGGGGCACCACGTCGGTGAGCCCCAGCGCGCGCAGGGCGGCCAGCGCCTCGCGTTCGGGTGGGGTGACGTGGGTCGCCCCGACGAACACCTCGGGGTCCCAGACGTCGTCGTCGGTCGGCGCGACGTTGAAGTCGCCGGCCACCACGGCCGGGCCCTGCTGCGCCGCGAGGGCGTCGCGCAGCGCGGCGAACCAGGCCAGCTTGTACGCGTAGTGCAGGTCCTCCGGGGTGCGCCCGTTCGGGACGTACACCGAGGTGAACCGGATGCCGCCGCAGGTGGCGCTGATCGCCCGCGCCTCGGGATCGGGAAAGCCGGGCTCGGCGTCGAAGCCGTTCCGCACGTCCTCGAGGCCGATCCTGGAGAGCAGGGCGACGCCGTTCCAGCGGCCCTGCCCGTACGCGGCGGTCTGATAGCCCAGCTCGGCGACCTCGGCCGCGGGGAAACCGTCGGCCGCGACCTTGGTCTCCTGCAGGCAGAGCACGTCGGGCCCGGCCTGGTCGAGCCACTCCAGCAGCCGGGGGAGCCGGGCCTTGACCGAGTTCACATTCCAGGTGGCGAAGCGCATCGCCCCAGCCTGCCACTCCGGCCCGGCAGTTCGCAGCGTCAGCGCTCAGGGGCGTGGCGCTCGGCGTGCATCCGCGCCGCGTTGCCGCGGGTGGCGGCCAGCAGCGCACCCGCCAGGCCCAGCGCCAGGGCCAGCAGAACGACGACGAGCCAGACCACGGAACCCATCATGTGTCGCCTCCTCCGACTTCCATGTCATCGCCGGACCGCGTGGAACGCAAGGGTCCGGGCCGAGCGAATAATGCCGGACTTGTCGCCGTGACGCCAGAGCTGGTCGAGAGGTTTGTCACCAGGGGGCAACGGATCAGGCGTTACCGGCGCCCAGCCGGGCAGCGCCGGGAGCGTGCCGGCGCGCACCCCAGTGATTCGCGAAGTCGTCGGCCGGCACGCCCGGTCCCCAGAGCCAGCCCTGGCCCTGCGTGACGCCGACGGCGCCGAGCGCGTCGCGCTGCACCCGGGTCTCGACGCCCTCCGCCACGATGCTCAGTCCCAGCGCCCGGCCCATCGCGACGACCGCGCGGACGATCTCCTCGTCCTCGCCGTTCTCGCCCAGGCCGGAGACGAACGAACGGTCGATCTTCACCCCGGTCACCGGGAACCGGCGCAGGTAGCCCAGCGCCGAGAAGCCGGTGCCGAAGTCGTCGACGAGCAGCTTGATGCCGAGCTCGCGCAGCTCGAAGAGGACCTTCGCCGTCACGCTGCCGCCGTCGGCCATCACCGACTCGGTCATCTCCAGGGCGATGGCGGTCGCCGGCACCCCGTGGCGCATGAGCTCGCCGGAGACCTTCGTCGGCAGCTCGGCGTCGCGCAACTGGCGCGGCGACACGTTGATCGACAGGTAGAACTCGGTGCCGACGGTGCCGTCCGCGCGCCACCGCGCCAGCTGGCGCAGGGCCTCGTTGCGCACCCAGGTGCCCAGCTCGCCGATCAGCCCGGCCTCCTCGGCGACCGGGATGAACGTCATCGGCGGGATCGGGCCGCGCTCCGGGTGGTTCCAGCGCGCCAGGGCCTCGGCGCCCACCGGCCGGGCGGACTCCATCCGCACGATCGGCTGGTAGACGACGCTCAGCTGCCCCTCGGCCAGCGCCGTCCGCAGCGCGCCCTCCAGCTCGATGCGCTCGCGCACCCGGTCGTGCATCGAGGTGTCGAAGATCGTCGCGTGGCCGGGACCCTCGGCCTTGGAGCGGTACATGGCGGTGTCGGCGTCGCGCAGCAGCGCCTCCGCCGTGACCTCGGGCGTGCCGTCGCCGGGCGCGTGCGCGATGCCGATGGAGGAGCTGATGACGACCTCGGTGTCGCGTACCGGCAGCGGCTGGGCGAAGCACCTGTGGATGTCGTCGACCAGCCGCAGCGCGCCCTGCTCGCCCCCGACGTACGCGATCAGGAACTCGTCGCCGCCGACCCGGGCCAGCATCGTGCCGGCCGGCACCGCGGCCCGCAGCCGCGCGCCCACCTCGATGACGAGCTGGTCGCCGGTGTCGTGCCCCCAGGAGTCGTTGACCCACTTGAAGCCGTCGAGGTCGAGGAAGTAGACCCAGACCTGGCGCGGGTCGTCCGCCGGCAGCCGGGCGAGCATCCGCATGATCTCGGCGGAGAGCATCCGCCGGTTCGGCAGGCCGGTCAGCGGATCGTGCATCGCCTGGTGCTCGGAGTACAGCTGCGCCGCCACCTGCGCCTGCACGGCGGAGACCGCCCGCAGCATCAGGAGCGCGACGATGGCGATGCCGCACGCGCCGATGAGCATGCGGTATTCGAGGGACCGGCCGCCGACCGTAACCAGCAGCACGAACGGCGTGATCACCGCGGGCACCAGCAGCAGCATCCGGTGCCAGGACCAGGCCTGCACCGGGTGCCGGGCCGGGCGGCCCAGTTCCACTACCGACGGATGCAGCGCGGTGACCCCGAGCAACGTGTACGCGAGCAGGAAGGGCACGTTCAGCAGCGGCGAGCCGGAGGTCCGCCCCGAGACGCCGATGATCGCGTACGCGACGTCGCCGACCACCATCAGCGCCATGCCGCACACCAGCGTCGCCAGGCTCACCGGCCAGGTGCGCGCGGTGAAGGTCAGGTTGACGCCCAGCGCCAGCAGCACCACGTCGAAGAGCGGGTAGAGGCCGGCCACCACCGACACCATCGCCGGCCGGCCGGAGATCGCCGCGGCCGGCGCGGCCAGCAGCAGCGCGCTGGCCAGCCCCGCGGCCAGGCACACGATGAGGCAGTCGAGCACGGCGTGGCGCTCGATGCTGCCGCGCGCCCGCAGCAGCATCGCGAGGAAGATGCCCAGCAGGAGGTATCCGGGGATGGTGGCGGCGTCGGCGAGCAGCTCGTGGTCCGGCCAGGCCGGCCGGATCAACAGGCCGATCAGGAAGCACAGCGCCGCGGCGCCCATGAACGGCCAGGCGGCCCGGGGCTCGGCACCGAAGTGGCGGGGCGCGGCGAAGCAGGCAATGACCGTGCCGACGCCGATCACGACGAAGCAGGCGCTGTTGACCGCCGGGGCGACCTCGAGCGTGTAGAGCACCGCGGCGAGCACGCCGGCCCCCGCGAAGAACTGCCACCACCGCCGACCGGGCGTCGACGGAGCTGTGGACCGCACCGTCATCGCCCCCTGGCACCTGTCAGCTGATCAGCGTCCCCGCCGTTGGCACCGTACCCGCCGACATACTCTCCCCGGCAGGGGTTCCGTGCACAAACACCGTGGGACTGGCACACCGGCGCAGCAACTGCAGGGCCACGCCGCCGAGCAGGGCGCCGCCGCCGGCGCCCCGC
Source organism: Actinoplanes sp. NPDC026623 (assembly GCF_040638275.1). Classification (NCBI taxonomy): domain Bacteria; kingdom Bacillati; phylum Actinomycetota; class Actinomycetes; order Micromonosporales; family Micromonosporaceae; genus Actinoplanes; species Actinoplanes sp. NPDC026623. Next base: position 10,935 of record NZ_JBEZXZ010000189.1, read on the forward strand.
GGCCCGACGATCATCATGCGGCCCCGCCGGGACGCGCGGACCAGCGTCGGCGTCGGATCGCCGACCAGCAGCCGGGTCCGTGCCGTGCGCAACCCGGGAACGGCGGCCACCGCTTCGTCCAGCAGGCGCCGGCCGTCCGCCTCGGCGTCGGCCGTCTCCATCACGTGGATGACCTCGACGGCGACCCCGCGCCGCCGGCCCTCGGCCGCGGCCATCCGCAACGCGAGCAGGGAGATCGGCGAGCCGTCGGTGGCCGTCAGCACCGCGCCGGCCGGCGGGCGGACGCCCCGGGCCACCACGACCGGGCACCGGGCCCGGGACACGGTCTGCACCAGCACCGAGTCGATGGGCAGGCGCGGGCTGCCCGCGCAGTCGTCGCCGCCGATCACCAGCAACTCGGCCGTGCGGGACTGCCTCAGCAACTCGCGCACCGGCGGCCCGTCCAGCAGCAGGCCCTCCACGCGCACCCCCGGCACCGCCCGCGAGGCGGCCGCGACCGCGTCCGCGACCAACTCCATGGAGTCACGGCGCGCACCGGACCAATCGGGTGCATCATCGAGGTGACGGGTCTTCGGCCCGGTGAACACGTGCACGACACGCAGCGGTAGTCCGCGGACCACCGCCTCCCGCGCGCCCAGGCGCGCTGCGGCCAGTCCGGCGGCGGTGCCATTCACGCCCACGACGACAGGAGCAGGGCCCGGATTCTGCATCGGTTCGCCACCTCCACACCGCGACGACGCGGCTACACAGACCATTATCTATGGTTGTGGAGGGAAGGCGGTCGTGATCAATCCCTCAGCGGTCGACCGCCGGATGACCCGTTCAGCTTGAGGGTTTACGGTGAACGGCAGGTAATTGGCGACATCTGCCGGTGAGGTGAGGGAAATACAAATGACGGATGTCAAGCTCGACCACCCCGGTGGCCAGTTGTCCATGCCGGTGCGCTCGGCGGTCGAGGGTCCGGGCGGCGTCGACATCAGCGCACTGCTGAAGGACACCGGATACGTCACCCTGGATCAGGGCTTCGTCAACACGGCCTCCTGCGCCTCGGCGATCACCTACATCGACGGTGACGCCGGGATCCTGCGCTATCGGGGTTTCCCGATCGAGCAGCTCGCGGGCCGGGCCTCGTTCCTCGAGGTCTCCTACCTGCTGATCCACGACGCGCTGCCCACGCCGGCCCAGCTGGCGGAGTTCGGCGACAAGATCCGGGTGCACACGCTGCTGCAGGAGGAGATGCGCGCCTTCTTCTCCGGCTTCCCGCGCGACGCACACCCGATGGCGGTGCTCTCGTCGGCCGTCACGGCCCTGTCGACGTTCTACCAGGACGCGCTCGACCCGACGGACCCCGAGCAGGTCGAGATCTCCGGGATTCGCCTCATGGCGAAGCTTCCGACCATCGCGGCGTACGCCTACAAGAAGTCGATCGGCCACCCGCTGCCGTACCCCGACAACTCGCTGGACTACGTCGAGAACTTCCTGCGCATGACGTTCGGGCTGCCCACCGTCAACTACGAGGTGGACCCGACGCTGGCCAAGGTCCTCGACATGCTCTTCGTGCTGCACGCCGACCACGAGCAGAACTGCTCCACGTCGACGGTGCGGCTGGTGGGCTCGGCGCAGGCCAACCTCTTCGCGTCGGTCTCCGCGGGCATCAACGCCCTCTCCGGCCCGCTGCACGGCGGCGCCAACTCCGCGGTGCTGGAGATGCTCGAGGGCATCCGCGCCGACGGCGGCGACGTGAACGCCTTCGTGCGTCGCGTCAAGGCCAAGGAGAAGGGGGTCAAGCTGATGGGCTTCGGCCACCGGGTCTACAAGAACTACGACCCGCGCGCCGCCATCGTGAAGAAGGCCGTGCAGGACGTCATCTCCACGATGGACAAGCCGGACCCGCTGCTCGAGCTCGCGCTGCAGCTTGAGGAGATCGCCCTCGCGGACGACTACTTCGTCTCCCGCAAGCTGTACCCGAACGTCGACTTCTACACCGGCCTGATCTACAAGGCCATGGGCTTCCCGACGAAGATGTTCACGGTCCTCTTCGCGCTCGGCCGGCTGCCCGGCTGGATCGCACAGTGGGGCGAGCAGGCGTCGGACCCGAGCACCAAGATCGGCCGCCCGCGCCAGCTCTACACGGGCGAGACGGAGCGTCAGTTCGTTCCGATCACCGAGCGCTGATCGATTTTTCGCCGCGCGGCCGTCATCCTCCGGAGGGCGGCCGCGCTGCCTTTTCCCGTACGCGCTATATGCCTTGACGGTTATATAACCTCAGTGGCATAGTCGAACGGTGCCAGTGGACGCCATCGCCGTGCTCGCCGAGCCGACCCGCCGCCGCATCCTCGACGAGCTGCGCCTCGCCGACAGCAGCGTCGGGCAGCTCGTCGACCGGCTGGCCATGAGCCAGCCCGCCGTCTCCAAGCACCTCAAGGTGCTGCGTGAGGCCGGCTTCGTCTCCAGCCGCACGGCCGCGCAGCAGCGCATCTACTCGCTCGAGCCGGCCCAGTTCCGGGCGCTGGACGCGTGGCTGGCGCCCTACCGGCGGTTGTGGACCCGGCACCTGGACGCGTTGGAGCGACACCTGGAGGAGTCATGAGCGCAACCTTCGACAGCGGCCCGGCCGGCGGCGCGAGCGTCGCACCCGCCGGCGACCGGTGGTCCCTGATCTTCGTCCGCGACCTGCGGCACCCGCCGGCCGCGGTGTGGGCCGCGCTGACCGATCCCGCCCGCCTCGACCGCTGGGCGCCGTTCACCGCGGCCCGCGACCTGTCCGCGACCGGCGAGACGACCCTGACCATGGTGGACGGACCCGACCACACCGAGCTGCCGGCGACCGTTCTTCGCGCCGACGCGCCGGTGCTGCTCGAATACACGTGGGGCGGCGACCTGCTGCGCTGGGAGCTCGCCGAGACCCCCGAGGGCACCCGGCTCACCCTGCGGCACCACTTCGCCGACCGCGACGAGGCCCCGATGTACGCGGCGGGCTGGCACCTGTGCGCCGCCGTCCTCGCCCGGCTGCTCGACGGCGACCCGGTCGGCGTCATCCGGGGCCGGGACGCCGTCGCCCACGGCTGGGAGGAGCTGCGCGCCGGCTACGCGCGGACGCTTGCGCACTGACCTCCATCCAGATCGCCCCGCGCGCGCACCTGCCCGACGCCGGCGACGACCGGTCGGTCGCCCTCGCCAACCTGCCGGCCCTGATGCCGGCGACCGGCCGGGCGACTCCGCCGAACGGCACGTCCCGCCTGTTGCGCACCCCTGCCCGGCCGGGGCGTGGCCTGGCCGCCGGACGAGACCCCCCGCTGGGATCTGGCCGGGCGGGAGCACTTCGACGACCGCTACGGCTATCGGCTCGGGCCCGCCGCCGGCACCTGGTTCATCCGGGGCGCGACCGCCGACCGCCGCCGGTTCGAGGTGGACCGGCCCGGGGCGGCGAGGAAGGTCGTCCGTCGCCCCGGTTAGGGTCGATCGCACCTCCCGCCGTGCGACCGCGCCGGGCGCTCAGCATGAGCCGGGGCCCGAGCGGGCATGACAGGTGACGACCTAGGAGGATGCGTGGACGTCGTCATCGGCATCGACACCGGAACCACCGCGACCAAGGCCGTCGCCGCCGGGCCGTCAGGGCAGATCAGGGCGATGGCGAGCGTGCACTACCCGCTCTCGGTGCCCGGGCCGGGGCAGGCCGAGCTCGACCCCGGCCGGCTGCGCGAGGCGGCGATCGAGGCACTGGTCGCGATCGCCGGGCAGGTGCGCGGGCAGGGCGACCGGGTCGTCGCCGTCGGCCTGAGCGCGTTCCTGCACGGGCTCGTCCCGATGGACGCCGCCGGCGCGCCGCTCGGCCCGCTGATCACCTGGGCCGACAACCGGGCGTCCCGGCTGAGCGAGCGGATCGTCGAATCCGGCCGCGCCAAGGCGCTGCAGGCCCGCACCGGCACGCCGGTGCACCCGATGTCCCCGCTGACCAAGCTCGCCTGGTGGCGGGAGACCGACCCGGCGAAGGTGCGCGACACCCCGCGCTGGGGCGGCGTCAAGGAGATCGTCCTAGCCGGCCTCGCCGACGAGGGCTTCCTGCTCGACCTCTCGGTCGCCTCCGGCACCGGCATGTACGACATCCACCGGCGCCGCTGGGACCCCGAGGCGCTGGAGCTCGCCGGGGTGCGCGCGCAGCAGCTCGCCGAGGTGGTGCCGACCACCCGGGCGCTGCGGCTGCGCCCCGAGGTTGCGGCCGCGGCGGGGCTGCCCGCGGACACCCCACTGATCATCGGGGCGGCCGACGGTCCGCTGGCCAACCTCGGCGTCGGCGCCACCGCGCCCGGGGTCGCCGCCGTCTCCCTGGGCACCAGCGGCGCGCTGCGTACCATCGTGAACGGCCCGGCCGCGGACCAGGCCGGGCGGCTGTTCTGCTACGCGCTCACCGAGGAGCACTGGGTGGTGGGCGGCGCGGTCAACAACGCCGGCTCGGTGGTGCGCTGGGCCGGCGAGACCTTCGCCGGCGGCTTCGACCGCCCGGCCGCCGAGGGCGAGGACGCCGACGTCCGCGACGCCGCCCTGCTGGCGGAGGCCGCGGAGGTCGCCCCGGGCAGCGACGGTCTGCTCTGCCTGCCCTACCTGCTGGGGGAGCGGGCGCCGTGGTGGCGCGGCGGCATGCGCGGCGCCTACCTCGGGCTGCGCCGCGAGCACGGCCGCCCCCACCTGGTCCGGGCCGCGGTCGAGGGGGTCTGCCAGCAACTGGCGCTGGTCCGCGACACGTTCGCGGCCGAGGGCATCGCAATGACCGAGGTCCGGGCCACCGGCGGCGCCGTCGCCTCCGACATGTGGGTGGGCGTGCTCGCCGCGGCCCTGGACCTTCCGGTGTCCGTCGCGGACACGCCGGAGGGCACCGCGCTCGGCGCCTGCCTGCTCGCCCGGCACGCCGTCGGCGAGCTCCCGGATCTGGCCGGCGCCGCCGCGCTGGTCGCCATCGGCGAGCCCACCCGCCCGGACCCGGACGCCGCCGGCCTCTACCGCCGGATGCGGCCGCTGGTGGAACGCTCGGCGCTGGCGGTGACGGACGTCCTCACCGAGCTGGACAGGCTGGCACCCCAGCCGCTGCCGGGCACCGAGAAGGCTATCTGAGCGACACCGGCGGGTGGGTGAGGACGGCCACCCGGCCCCCGCGTTGACGCCGCGCCGCGCCGTGAGAAAGAGTGACTCGCGAGCGGCAGCGGAGGAACCCGGTGAGAAACCGGGACGGTCCCGCCACTGTGACCGGGATTCACCTCCCGGGAGTCAGGAGACTCCGGCCGCTCGCAACCTTCCACACGCGGGCGCGGACCCGCGGAAAGGACCGGGCGTGACGCCGTACCCGTTTTCTGCCGTCGTCGGCCTCGACGACCTGCGGCTCGCGCTGCTGCTGACGGCCGTGTCACCCGCCGTCGGCGGGGTCCTGGTCCGCGGCGAGAAGGGCACCGCCAAGTCCACCGTGGTGCGCGCCCTGGCCGCGTTGCTGCCCGAGGTGGACGTGGTCCGCGGCTGCCGCTTCGCCTGCGACCCGGCGGCGCCCGACCCCGGCTGCCCCGACGGCCCGCACGAGGCCGGCGCACCGCACGGGCACCGCCCCGCCACCCTGGTCGAGCTGCCGGTCGGCGCCACCGAGGACCGGGTCGTCGGCACCCTCGACATCCAGCGTGCGCTCGCCGACGGCGTAAAGGCCTACGAGCCGGGCCTGCTCGCGGCGGCGCATCGCGGTGCGCTCTACGTCGACGAGGTGAACCTGCTGCCGGATCACCTCGTCGACCTGCTGCTGGACGCGGCGGCGATGGGCCGCGCCCACGTCGAGCGCGACGGGGTGTCGGTCAAGCACGCCGCCCGGTTCCTGCTGGTCGGCACGATGAACCCCGAGGAGGGCGAGCCGCGGCCGCAGCTCGTCGACCGGTTCGGCCTGGTGGTCACCGTGGCGGCGCCCCGGGACCCGGCACAGCGCGCCGAGGTGGTGCGCCGCCGGCTCGCGTACGAGGCGGGGCCGGACGAGTTCGCCCGGCGGTTCGCCGGCGCCGAGACCGAGCTGGCGGCCCGGATCCTGGCGGCCCGCGCGGCGGTGCCGGCGGTGCTGCTGCCCGACGCGGAGCTGGACCGGATCGCCCGGGTCTGCCTGGCATACGGCGTCGACGGAATGCGGGCGGACATCGTGGTCGCCCGGTGCGCGGTGGCACTGGCGGCGTGGCACGGCCGCGACCGGGTCACCGTCGACGACATCCGCGACGCGGCGCGGCTGGCGTTGCCGCACCGGCGGCGCAGGGATCCGCTGGACCCGCCGGGCACCGACGAGCAGCGCCTGGAGGAGGCCCTGGACCAGGGCGCCCCGGACGACGACACCGACCCGACGCCCCCGGACGGCCCCCCGGACGGCCCCCCGGACGGCCCGGATGACAGCGGCCCCGACGGCGGCGGCCCCGACGGCGGCCCCGATGGCGGCGGCCCGGATGGCGGGGGAGATCGGCGTGGCCCCGAGTCGTCCGGTTCCGCCTCCGGCCGGCCGGAGAGCGCCCCGGCCGGCGAGCAGGCACCGGACGACGCCGGTGTCCGCGCCGCCGC
>NZ_JBEZXZ010000190.1:0-17389 GCF_040638275.1 Actinoplanes sp. NPDC026623
AGTGGAGCGGTCAGCACCCCGCCGCCCGCGACGCCGGTGCGGTCCGCCGGGGCCAGCCGCAACCGCAGCACCGTCAGCAGGGCCTGCACGCCCCGCCCGGCGACCAGCACGAGGATGCCGAAGGTGCTCGCGTGCGGGGCGTCGACCGACGGCCCGGCCAGGCGCAGCCGCAGGAGTTCGAGGGTGAGCACGAACACCGACGGCGCGACCAGCATCGACCAGCGCGACCTGCTCGCCCAGCCCGCCAGGCCGCCCACCGCCAGGCTCAGCCCGATCGAACACAGCGCCTCGGCGCCCGTCAGCGGGCCGCGCGGCGTCCACCACCCCGCGACGATGCCCCAGAGCGCCGCCGGCACCCACCACAATCTGATCAGCATCGGCCGAGCATGGCCGCCGCCGGCGCCCGCACACATCGGCCCGCGGATCCGGTACGGGCACCTACTTCGGTAGGGGGCTCCGGGCGACCTACGGCGGTGCCCGCCCCCGGCACCGGCCCGTAGGCTCGGCGCATGTCCGCGTTGCTGTTCGCGCTGCTCGTACCCGGTCCCGCCGGCGACCCCCGCGCGGCGGCGCGGAACCGGCTGGCCGACGGCATCGCCATCACCGTCGCCCTCGGGTACGGCGCCCTGATGCTGCGGCTCGGCGACGCCACCCGCGCGGGCGCGCCGCTGCCCTGGTTCGCCGACGCCGCGCTCGGCGCGCTCGGCTGCCTCGCGCTGCTGCGGCGCCGGCAGCGGCCGATCGCGGTCGCCGCGGCGCTGCTCCCGCTGACGGCGGTCTCCGTGATGGCGACCGGCGCCGCCCTCGTCGCGCTGTTCACCGTCGCGGTGCGCCGCCGGGGCACGGTCGCGCTGCTGCTCGGCGGGGTCTACGTGGCGCTCGTGCCGGTGTATTACCTGCTGCACGACAACCCGGAGTTCCCGCTCTGGGTCGACCTGGTGGTGCGGACCTGCACCGCGGCGGGCGCGCTCGGCTGGGGCATGTTCGTCGGCGCGTACCGGGGGCTGACGGAGTCGCTGCGCGAGCACGCCGCCCGGCTGGAGGCGGAGCAGCAGCTGCGCGTCGACCAGGCGAGGCTGACCGAGCGGGCCCGGATCGCGCGCGAGATGCACGACGTGCTCGCGCACCGGATGTCGATGGTCAGCCTGCACGCCGGCGCGCTCGAGGTCCGCACCGACGCCGGGCCGGACGAGATCGCGATCGCGGCGGGCGCCATCCGGACCAGCGCGCACGAGGCGCTGCAGGAGCTGCGCGGGGTGATCGGGGTGCTGCGCGAGGGCGCCGCGGGCCGGCCCGAGCCGCCGCAGCCCGGCCTGGTCGACGTGCCGGACCTGGTGGCGGGCGCCCGCGCGATGGGCATGACGATCGGCTACCGGTGCGAGCCGGCGGCGGCCGGGCCGCCGGTCCTGCTGGGGCGCACGGCGTACCGGATCGTGCAGGAGGGGCTGACCAACGCGCGCAAGCACTCCCCCGGCGAGCGGGTCGAGGTGCTGCTCAGCGGCGCGGCCGGCGCCGGGCTGCGGATCCGGATCACCAACCCGTGTACGCCGGCGGCGCGGTCGTCCGAGGTGCCGGGCGCGGGTGCGGGCCTGATCGGCGTGGGCGAGCGGGCGAGGCTGGCCGGCGGCCGGGTCGAGTACGGCCGCAGCGGCGACGCGTTCCGCCTCGAGGCGTGGCTGCCATGGCCGAGCTGACCGACCGGCCGATCCGGCTGGCCATCGTGGACGACGATCCGCTGGTCCGGGCCGGGCTGCGGATCCTGCTCGGCGGCTCGCCCGACATCGAGGTGGTCGCCGAGGCGGGCGACGGCGCGGACGCCGCGGCCCTCGCCGACGCGCACTGGCCCGACGTGGTGCTGATGGACATCCGGATGCCGAAGATCGACGGGCTGATCGCCACCCGGCGGCTCCGGTCGCGCCCCTCGCCGCCCCAGGTCATCGTGCTGACCACGTTCAACGCCGACGAGCACGTGCTGGACGCGCTGCGCGCCGGGGCCAGCGGCTTCCTGCTCAAGGACACCCCGCCCCGCGACATCATCGAGGCGGTGCGCACGGTGGCCGGCGGCGCCGCGACGCTGTCCCCGGCCGTCATCCGGCAGCTCATCGACCACGTCGCGGACCCCGCCGCCGGGCCGCGCCGCGACCGCGCCCGCAGCGCCCTGGCCGTGCTCACCTCCCGGGAGCGGGAGGTCGCGGTCGCGCTGGGCCGGGGCTGGTCGAACGCGGAGATCGCCGCCGGGCTCACCATGAGCGTGCCGACCGTGAAGGGGCACGTCTCGCGGCTGCTCGCCAAGCTCGGCCTGAACAACCGGGTCCAGGTCGCACTGCTCGTCCACGACGCCGAGCTGATCTGAGATGGCCGCCCTCGATCCCGGGCTCGGCCGGGACCGCACCCCCGCCGAGGCTGACGAGCTGAGCATCGCGGTCGAGACCAGGTGGACGATCTACCGCCAGAGCGCGCCGCCCTACGTCGACCACGCCCTCATCGAGGCGGCTTACGCCGAGCCGCGACTGCGGGCCCTGTTCCCCTTTCACAGCCACCGCTCGCTGAACTTCAGCCGCTGCACCGGCTTCCCCTACACCCACGACGTTCCAGTGATCACTCCCGTGGCCGGGAGATACCGCGTCACCGGGTGGGAGACCCGCTCGCCCCGGGGACCGGCGGACATCGGAGAGACCGGCGACCCGCGCGACGCTGTCGCCCTGGTCGTCGCCAATCTTCCCCCCGGGTGCGGACCGGCCGTCGCCGGCACCGCCGACGACCTCGCGGACCGGTGACGGTGGCCGGTGGTCAGAGGCGCGATATGAGCGAGAGCACGACGCCCGGGCCGTCCTCGGCGCGGATCCGGCGGGCGAGTCCGGCGGCGCGGTCGCGGTAGGTCTCCCGGTCGAGGCAGGACCGCAGCGCGCCGGTCACCAGGCCGGCGGTCAGCTCGTGCATCGGCAACGGGGCGACGCCGAGACCATCCCGCGGTCACGATCAGAATCCCCGGCCGTTGCGACAGTATTCCGCACGGCGCCCGCCGGTGCGGCCGGCCGCGTCAGCCTTCGTGGCCGGGTGACCGGCGGGTGGCGCGCTCGTGGCGGTCGACCGCTCGGGCGTGTGCGATCGCCAGCAGCCGGTCGACCTCGGGCAGCAGGTGCGGGCCGGGCATGACGATGCTGCCGAAGCCGTACAGGGCGTAGCCCGGGTGCGGCACGACGGTGTCGAGCCGGGCGAAGTCGAACTCGTCGCGGTGCTTCTCGAAGTCCTTGGGCGCGAAGCCGAAGAGCCGCTCGAATTCGGCTCGGCCGAGGTCGAGGTTGAGCCGGAAGACGCCGGGGCGGTCGAGCTGGGAGGCCTCGTCGAAGCCGGGCACGTCGTGTTCGACGATGGTGGCGAACGGCTGCCGGCGGTCGGGGCCGACGTAGAAGAACCGGTCGCCCCAGGCGCCCTCGGGTGAGTCGTTCTCCTTGCTCGCGACGAGCTGGTCGACGCCGGGCAGGGCGAGGATCCGGTCGGCGAGCACGGCCGGGTCGACGCCGGTCGGGATGTGCAGCACCGCGTCGGCCTGGTCGATGGTGGCCCGGTCCAGCGGGAAGTAGCGGTAGTCGTGGGTGCGCTGCCCGGCCGGTTCGACCTCGGCCGCGGCGAGGTAGCGGGGAAGGTCGGTCAGCTGCTGCAGCCGGCCCTCGTAGGTCGAGGGTTCGGGCGCCTCGATGCCGAGCGCGGGGCTGGCGCCGAGGCTGCCGGCGATCATCGCGTACCGGTCGCCGAGCAGTGTTGCGACGATCGCGCCGGCGCTGAACCAGGTCAGGTCCATGCCGGACATCGTCATCGTGCTGGGGTGGCGCTGCAGGTGCCGGTTGTGCGCGAAGACCAGTGTCGGCCCGCGATGCGTCTCGGCGCAGCGGATGGCGAGCAGGTTCTCGGCCATCAGCGCGTCGCGGACGCCGACCAGGCGGGCGACGCGTTCCTCCTGCGGCAGCGGCGCGGCGGCCTCGGCGTGATAGCGCAGCAGGCCGATCGCGGTCGTCGCCCGTACGAGCGCCGCCCGCCAGCCCTCGGGGCGCCGGGGCGCCTGCAGATAGAGCTCGCCGATCAGGTCGTCGGCGATCACCCGCAGGCGCTGGGCGTCGGCGGAGCGCCCGATCGACCTGCCCGGCTCCCAGATCGCGGCGGTGTCGCTCCACCGGGCGTCGTCGCCGATCAGGGCGTCGATCTCCGCCGTCCGGTCGACGCCGAGGAAGCGGCAGACCTCGGCGAGGTAGCCGCCCGGGCTGGGCGCGCCGCCGATCTCCAGCGGGGCGTCGAAGCCGTGGAACGTCAGGCGTTCGGCGGCGGGCCGGCCGGCGTTCCAGGCGCGCATCCAGACCAGCAGGTCGCGGTTGGCCGGGGCGTCGCCGAACCCGTGGGTGAATCCCTCGGCGAGCGCGCGGTCGATCGTCACGGCGGCGGAGCCCTGGACGAATTCGTCGGCGACCAGCGCCGCGGCCCGGTCGCTCTCCAGCGCGATCGACCGGTAGCCGTGCCCGGCCAGCGACGCGAAGGCCTCGTTGCGAAGCTGGAGGAAGGCGGACTCGCCATGCGTCGGCTCGCCGAAGGCGAGCAGCGTCGGCGGCACGGCGAACAGGTCGAGAAGGGAAGTCATTCCATCAACGGTATCGTTGAACCGCCCGTTGAGACTTTCCCACGACTGAACGCGGTGACGACGACGAAACCCTCAAACAGCGGGACACGCCGCCCGGCGGACCTCGCGCGCGTGCACGGCCTCTCGGCGCAGGCCGTGCGCAACTACGAGCGTGACGGCGTCCTGCCGATCGCGGGGCGCAGCGCGAGCGGCTACCGCCAGTTCACCGAGGTGCACGCCAAGGCGCTGAGCGCCTATCTCGCGCTGACAGCGGGCCACGGTTACGCCACCGGCGGCGAGATCATGCGCGCGGTCAACCGGGGCGAGCTTCCCGCGGCGCTGCGCGCGATCGACCGCAGCCATGCCCTGCTGCAGCGCGACCGGGAGACCCTGGACGCGGTCGAGGAGGCGGTCACGGTGCTCACCGCTGCGGAGCGTGAACCGACGGGCCGCGGGGCGGTGCCGATCAGCGCGGTGGCGCACCGGCTCGGCGTACGGCCGGCGACGCTGCGCAAGTGGGAGCGGGCCGGCATCCTGCGGCCGGTGCGCGACCCGGCGACCCGCTACCGCGTCTACTCGCCGGACGATGTCCGCGACGCCGAACTCGCTCACCTGTTGCGCCGCGGCGGTTACCGGCTCGACCACATCGCCGCCGTGCTGGGTCAGGTGCGCGCGGCCGGCGGCGCGGAGCCGCTCGCCGCGTCGCTGCGGCAGTGGCGGGAACGGCTCACCGAGCGCGGCACGGCCCTGCTCACCGGGGCCGCCCGGCTCGCCGAATACCTCGCCGCCGAGGGTCAGGAGCGCCGGGCCTGAGCCAGCGACAGGTAGTGGGCGCGCTCCGGCCGGTCCAGATGCTCGATGGAGTAGCGCAGCGCCGTGCGCGGCATGGTCGCCGCGTGGTTGTCGAGGAAGGCGCGCAGCCGGTCGGCGTCGTGGTCCCCCGCGGTGCGCAGCATCCCGCCGACGACCGTCTGCACGAAGTGCTCCGGATCGTCGACCAGCAACTCGGCGATGGCGTACATGTCGTTGGTGTCGCCCTGGCGCACGAAGAACATGGTCGCCCAGATGGCGGTGCGCCGCTCCCACACGTTCGGCGACCGGGCCAGCCGGTACAGCACGTCGCGCGGCTTGTCGAACAGGTAGCCGCCGATGACGTACTGCGCGCCGAGGTCGACGAGCCCCCAGTCGTCGATGCGGTCCATCCGGCGCAGGTACAGCTCGTAGAGCCCGCGGCGCTCGTCCGGGCCGGTCCTCTTCCGGCGCGCCTTCTTGTCCATGATCGACAGTGCGCCGACGCGGGCCTCGTAGAGGGGGGTGTCCAGCAGCACCTCGATCTCGCCGAGGGGCAGGTCGAGGTACTCCTTGGCCAGGTTGAAGATCGTTCCCATCGCCAGGCCGAGGCGCGGCTCCGCGTCGTCCGTGCCCGGCACCGGCCCGCCGGGCCCGAGGGGCGCCGCGCGCAGGCTGTCGACGAAGGTGGCAGCGCTGACGTCGGTCACGGCTGCCGATCCTCGTCGATCGACGGCCCGAACTCCAGGCGCCGCACCGGCGATCGCATGCTCCCGCTACTGCGACGGGTCGTCGGGCAGGGCGGGAATGTCGGCGCGGTACAGGCTGAGCAGGAGGCCGTGGTGCCGGCCGGCGTCCTGCCCGGCCGGGACGTGCTCGCCCTCGGCGAACCGCTCGAGGCCGGCCGCGAGGTTCCGGGCCTGCGCGACGGTCAGGCGAAGGTGGCGCAGGATGGTGACGTCCGGGGCCGCCTCGTCGGCCGGCAGCATCTCGGCCAGCGCGGCCCTGACGAGGAAGTCGCCGCCGACCGGCGCGTCGGGCGCGATGCGCAGCCGTTTGCTGGTGGGTTCGTAGTACTGCTCGACGCCGCCTCGCACCCGCCGGGTGGAGGCCACCCGCAGGAGCCCGGCCCGTTCGAGAATCTTGACGTGGTAGCCGACGGTGCCCTTCGTCGCGCCGAGCGCCGCCGCGAGCTGGGCGAGGGTCGCCGGGCGCTGCCGGAGCGCGAGCAGCAGCCGGTGCCGCAGTGGGTGGCCGAGCGCCCTGAACTGGTCGGGTTCGCTCAGCACCAGGTCGTTGTGGCCCTCTCGCACGCGGCTAACTGTCTAGTATCGTCGCCACTTTTTCAAGGACAGGGGTTGCTTAAGCATCGAAAATATTCGACGCTTTAGCCATGACGGACATCATCACTCCGGCCATCGCGGCCTACGTTCACGCCAACAGCACGCCCGCCGACGACGTCCTGCGCGACCTCGCCGCCGAGACGTCCGCCATGTTCCCGGACGCCGCCGAGATGCAGGTGTCCGACGACGAGGGCCGGCTGCTGACGATGCTGGTCCAGCTCACCGGCGCCTCCTACGCCGTCGAGGTGGGCGTCTTCACCGGCTACTCGGCCCTCTGCATCGCCCGCGGGCTGCCGCCGACCGGCCGGCTGCTCGCCTGTGACGTCTCCGAGGAATGGACCGCGCTCGCCCGCAAGTACTGGCAGCGGGCCGGCGTCGAGCAGCGCATCGACCTGCGCATCGCACCGGCGATCCAGACCCTGCGGGCGCTGCCCGCCGACCCCGTCATCGACTTCGCGTTCGTCGACGCGGACAAGGTCGGCTACCCGGACTACTACGAGGCGCTCCTCCCCCGCCTGCGCCCCGGCGGCCTCCTGGTCCTCGACAACGTCCTGCAGGCCGGCCAGGTCCTCGACCCCACCCGGCCGGCACACCACACGATGCGCAAGCTCAACGAGAGCGTGCTGGCCGACGACCGCGTCGACTCCGTGATGCTCGCCGTCCGCGACGGGGTCACGCTGATCCGCAAGCGGTGATCCCGTCTGACGGCGCGGTCAGCCGGACGACGCCGCCGCGGCGATCTTCGCCACGTCGTCCTGGCGCACCGCGGTGAACAGGGCCTTCGCCCGCGCCCGGTCCGGGAACACCACGCTCTGTCCGGACCGGGTGCCCGTACCGGCGCTCGGGCTGGTGTAGAAGACCAGGTTCTCGCCGCGCAGGTGCCGCAGGTCGCCCGCCATGCCGAGCATGTTGAGGGTGTCGTCGACGGCGACCGAGCTTGCGGTGGCGCGCAGGAACGAGTTGAGCCGGGCCGGGTTGGTCAGGATCCCGCCGGACGACGCCTTGTTCAGGATGGCCTTGATCACCTGCTGCTGGTGCCGGATCCGGGCGAAGTCGCCGTCGGCGAACGAGTAGCGCTCGCGGGCGTAGTCGAGCGCCGCGGAGCCGTCCATCTGCTGCGGGCCCTTGTCGAAGTGCCGGACCCGGTCCGCGCCCAGCGAGTGGGTGGAGGTGAACGACTTCTCGACGTCGATGGTCACCCCGCCGAGCGCGTCCACGATCTCCTTGAAGCCGGCGAAGTCCACCATGACCACGTGGTCGATCCGGACGCCGGTGTAGGCCTCGACCGTCTGCACGGTCAGCGCCGGACCGCCCCAGGCGAACGCCGCGTTGATCTTCGCGTCCACGTCGCCGTGCCGGCCGTCCGCGCTCTTCGGCACGTGCACCCAGGTGTCGCGCGGTATCGAGATGAGCTGCGCCCCGGACCGGTCCTTCGGCAGGTGCAGCACGATGATGGTGTCGCTGCGCGAGCCGCCCGTGGCGTTCGGATCGCGGGTGTCGCTGCCCAGCATGAGGAAGTTCATCGCGTCGCCGGCGACCGGCGCCTTCTGCGGGCGCTGCTGCTCCGGCACCTTGTCGAACGCCTCGATGCGGGCGACGCTCTTGTCGATCGAGCGCGCGTAGAGCGAGGCGCCCGCCGCGCCGCCGCCGGCGAGCACCAGCAGCACGACCGACGTGATGATCAGAATCCGCCGCCGGCGTCGGCGCCGGATCGGCTTCCGGTCGTCGGTGCCCGGCGAGATCTCGGGATCCTGCGGGGTCTCCGGAACATCGAGACCGGTCAGCTGTGAACCAGGCATGGCGGGGATCGTACCGTCCGGCGCACGGCAGGCAAACGTCCCGCCGCTCCACCGTGGACACCGCCGGAGGTTGCCCGGCGGTCCGGCACGACGGCACCCGCCGCCGACAATCACCATCTTCACTGGATGGCAGGTGATTCCCTGGCGACCGAAAGTTCTAGAACTCTTGGCCGCGTTATGGCAGACTCCGACGAGAGTTCTAGAACTTTGGAGGTTGGCGATGACCGTTGTCATGCAGGAGCCCGCGGCCGGCGGGCGCTTCGGGGAGTTCGGCGGCAGATACGTGCCGGAGTCACTGATCCCGGCCTGCACCGCCGTCGACGAGGCGTTCCGGGCGGCCTGGGCCGACCCGGAGTTCCACCGCGAGCTGGACGACTACCGGACCACCTATGCCGGGCGGCCCACCCCGCTGACCGCGGCCCGCAACCTCTCCGCGGAGCTCGGCATCACCCTGCTGCTCAAGCGCGAGGACCTCGCACACACCGGCTCCCACAAGATCAATAACGTGCTGGGGCAAGCGCTGCTCGCCCGCCGGATGGGCCGCGGCCGGCTGATCGCCGAGACCGGGGCCGGCCAGCACGGGGTTGCCACCGCAACGGCCGCGGCGCTCTTCGGCCTGCGGGCCACCATCTTCATGGGCGAGCGCGACATCGAGCGCCAGCAGCTCAACGTCTTCCGGATGCGCATGCTCGGCGCCGAGGTGGTGCCGGTGACCGGCGGCAGCCGCACCCTCAAGGACGCCACCAACGAGGCGATGCGGCACTGGGTCACGGCCGTCGACGACGCGCACTTCTGCCTGGGGTCGGTCGCCGGGCCACACCCGTACCCGTGGATGGTCCGGGAGTTTCAGCGGGTGATCGGGGACGAGGCGCGCGGGCAGTGCCCGGACCCCGACGTGGTGGTCGCCTGCGTGGGCGGCGGCTCCAACGCGGCGGGCACGTTCGCGGGTTTCGTGGACACCGCGGCCCGGCTGATCGGCGTGGAGGCGGCCGGCGGCGCGGCGATGTCGTCGGGCGAGCCGGGCGTGCTGCACGGCTCCCGGTCGCGGCTGCTGCAGGACGAGCACGGGCAGATAGCGGAGGCGCACTCGATCGCGGCGGGCCTCGACTACCCGGGCGTCGGTCCGGAGCACGCGCACCTCGGCGCGTCGGGCCGCGCGCAGTACGTGACCGTCACCGACGACGAGGTGGTCCGCGCCGTGCGCCGGCTCGCCGAGCGGGAGGGCATCATCTGCGCGCTCGAATCCGCGCACGCGGTGGCGTGGGTGCTGCGCGCCGCCGGCACCCCGGCGCTGCCGGCCGGCTCCACCGTGCTGCTGACCCTGTCGGGCCGCGGCGACAAGGACGTCTCACAGCTGATGGAGGGCCTGCGATGAACCACGACGAACGCCCGGGACTCGAGGCGCGGCTGCGGGCCGCCGGACGGCCGCTGCTCGTGCCGTACGTGACCGGCGGCATCACGGCGGACTGGACCGGCTATCTGCTCGCCTACCAGGAGGCCGGCGCCGACGCGATCGAGGTCGGGCTGCCGTTCTCCGACCCGATGCTCGACGGCGCGACCATCCAGCAGGCCTCCGACGCCGCGCTCGCCCGCGGCGCCACCATGGACTCGGTCCTCGCCGACCTGCGGGCCACGCCGCTGCGGGTGCCGGTCGTCGTCATGACGTACACGAACCTGATCCTGCGGGACGGGATCGCCCGGCTCGCCGCGGCCGGGGTCTCCGGCCTGATCGTGACCGACCTGCCGCTCGAGGAGTCCGCCGCGCTCGAGGCCGGCGCCGCCGCGGCCGGCATCGCCCTGGTGCTGCTGGCCGCGCCCTCGACACCCGACGGCCGGCTGCGCGAGATCGGCGCCCGCAGCCGCGGCTTCGTGTACGCGATCAGCGTCATGGACACGACCGGCGAGCGCGACGTGCTGGCCGGCACCGCCACGGCGCTGGCGGCCCGGGTCAAGGCGGTCACCGGCCTGCCGGTGCTGCTCGGCTTCGGTATCTCGACGCCCGAGCAGGCCGCCGCGGCGGGGCGCGCCGGGGACGGCGCCGTCGTGGCTTCGGCGCTCATGCGTAGGGTTCTCGACGGAGCCACGCCCGCCGACCTCGGACGCGCGGTCGCGGCCCTTCGCGCCGCACTCGACCTGGGGGTGTCTCCTGGAACGCCGCACGCCGAAGTATCGGGTCATCGCGGCTGACCTCGCCGCGAAGATCCGCGGCGGGGAGCTGCCGCCGGGTTCCGCGCTGCCGCCGCAGCGGGAGCTCAGCTCCGCGTACGGGGTCACGCTTGTCACGCTGCGCCAGGCCCTGCAGCAGCTGGAGGACGACGGCCTGCTCTCCCAGCAGCCGGGCCGCGGCACGTTCGTGGCCGAGCCGCTGGCGACCTACCGGCTGGACTCGCTGCGGGGCCTGGCCGAGGACCTGCGCGCGCAGGGCCGCACGGTCAGCACCGAGATCCTGGGGCAGACGCTGCGCCGGCCGCCCGCGTGGGTGGCCGCCCAGCTCGGCACCGACCGGGCCCTGCGGCTGGAGCGGCTGCGCCTGCTGGCGGGCCGCCCGGCCGTGCACCAGCTCTCCTGGGTCCGCTCCCCCGCCGGCGCCGCCCTGCGCGACGCGGACCTGAGCGGCACCTCCCTGTACGCGGCGCTCGCCGCCCACGGCGTGGTCGTGCACCGGGCGACGGAGGTGCTGCGCCCGGAACTGCTGGCCGCACCGGTGGCGGACCTGCTGCGGCAGGACGCCGGCACCCCGGTGTTCGTGTCGGACCGGATCACCTACGGCCTGGACGACCAGCCGATCGTCGTCGACCGGGCGACGATCCTCGGCACCGCGATGGAGGTACGCACCGAACGCGCCGCCACCGGGCTGTCGATGAAATGGACGTCATCGGCCTGAACGACCGTCTGGCGCTGCCACCGTACCGGCCGCCGATCGCCGGTTCTCCGGGCGACCCGCGCCGCGCGACAATGCCGGGGTGGAGACCCTCGAGATCGCGTGTGACGAGTCCGGGTACGAGGGCGAGAAACTCATCGACACGACCACCGACGTGTTCGCCCACGCGGGGGTCCGCCTCAGCCCCGACACCGCGCGGGCCTGCCTCGCGGAGCTGCGCGGCCGGATCCGCTCCCCCGCGACCCAGTACAAGGCCAACCACCTGCTGCGGGAGAAGCACCGGTCCGTGCTGGTCTGGCTGCTCGGGCCGTCCAGCCCGCTGTTCCGGCGGGCGCACGTCTTCGTCATCGACAAGGTCTACTTCGTCCTCGGCAAGCTCACCGACCTGCTGCTCGCCGACCCGACCACGGCGGGGCTGTCCCCCGACTGCCCGGCCCGGATCCTGTCCGACCAGCTCTTCGCCGGCCGCCCCGGCCACGACTACCTGGTGGCGGCCAACGACCTCATGCGCGGCCGGGACCGCCAGGACGTCAGCGGCCCGGTCGAGGCCTTCTACCGGCTGGCCGGCCAGCTCGGCGGCCGGGCGCGCGCCGAGGCGTTCCGGGTCCGGCTGCGCGACGACCCCGCGCTGTCCGTGCTCGACCCGCTGATCCCGGCGGTGGTCCGGACCGTCGGCCGCTGGGGTGCCGACGGTACGCCGGTGTCGATCCTGCACGACCGCCAGACGATGCTGCCGGACGAGCGGATCAGCCGGATCCGGCCGCTGATCGCCGCGCCCCTGCGGCTGGAGGGGCTGCGGCTCGCCGCGGCCGAGGCCGAGCCGCGGATCCAGCTCGCCGACATCCTCGCCGGCACCGTCCGCAAGATCGCCCAGGACGAGCTG
The DNA here is from genome assembly GCF_040638275.1 of Actinoplanes sp. NPDC026623. Classification (NCBI taxonomy): domain Bacteria; kingdom Bacillati; phylum Actinomycetota; class Actinomycetes; order Micromonosporales; family Micromonosporaceae; genus Actinoplanes; species Actinoplanes sp. NPDC026623. Next base: position 12,305 of record NZ_JBEZXZ010000190.1, read on the forward strand.
CGCGGCGTCGGCGACCCGGAGCTGACCACGCTCGTCCGCCCCTACCTCGACCCGTACTCGATCTGGGGCGACCGCCGCAGCTGGGCGCTGCTCACCTGACGGCCGGGCGCGAGCGCAGGCGCGTGCGGACCGCGTCGACCTGCCCCCGGCTCACGCCGATGGAGAGCAGATACGCCTCGACGCCGCCGTACGCCAGGTCGGCGTGCGCGAGGGTGTTGAGCATGGTGTCCGCCGCGCATCCGGCGGTGAGCGCGTAGTCCTCGGCGATCGCTCGTGGCGCGACCCCGGCGACGCCGAGCGCGAGCGCCACCAGGGTGCCCGTCCGGTCCCGGCCGGCGTTACAGTGCACGAGCACCCCGCCCGGCGGCGCCAGCGCCAGGGCACGGAAGCCGGCCGCGACATGCTCCCGGTTGTGGTCGAGCAGCGGCCCGTACGAGTCGTCGGTGAACTCGTAGTCGAGCTCGTCCATGAGCAGCGGCACGTGCGCATAGATCGGATCGCCGGCGAACGGGCTCGGGTCCGCCGCCAGCTCGCGGTGCCAGCGCAGGTCCACCACCCGCGACACGCCCGCCGCGCGGATCGCGCCGAGCGCCGCCGGGGTGAGCCCGCCGAGGTGACCCGCGCGCAGCAGCGCACCCGGCAGGATCCGGGCACCGTCGTGAGTGGGCAGTCCGCCGAGGTCACGGGCGTTGTCGCAGCCGGGCCAGTCGAGGATCACCGGCCTCATCCAACCGGCCCGCCCCGCCATGGTCAACCCCGGCCGGGTGACTTCGGCGCGGTGGACTTTACAATGAAAACCATTACCAACAAGCTGTGTGTGTCGCCGGCGCGCCGCCGGCGGCTTCCCGTACCGGAAGGAATGTCATGTCCCTGAACGTCTCCCCCGGCCTGCTCACCGTCGCCGAGCGCGGCGAGGTCTCCGACGCCGAGTTCGTCGACTGCGTCCGCACCTCCCTCCCGTACGCCTGGGAGGTCGTCGGCAAGGTGATGGCCGACCTGAAGGACGGCAGGGAGTTCGCCGACCACGAGATCCCGCCGCCGTCCGAGGTGGAGCGCGGCCAGTTGCTGCGCGCCCTGGCCAGCGACTCGATCCGGGGCGGGCTCGAGCGGCACTTCGGCGCGAAGCTCGCGTTCCAGAACTGCCACCGGGTCGCGGCCTTCCGCTTCGGCGCGGTCGGCGGCGAGCGATACCAGGCGTTCGTGTCGGCGCGCGGCCAGCTGCTCAACCAGTCTCCCGAGCTGCGCAACTGCTGACGCCCGGGGCGGGCCGGCACCACCGGCCCGCCCACCTCACCGGCCGCTCCGGGCCGGCGTCGGCGAGGTCGCCGTCCCGGTCGGCGACGACTTCACCTGGTGCCGGGGCGGCCGCTGGGCGTGGACCGGCCCGCGGGCCGGCCGCAGGATCAGCGAGCCGTTCGACGACATCGAGTGCCCGGCCGGCGTCACCCTCGACGTGTCGCGGATCCGGACGGTGTGGGTCTTCCTCAACACCGGCGGCGTGGTCCACATCGACCACGTGCGCGCGGAGTGACGCCAGATCAGGGCTGCCGCCACGCCCGCTGCAGGTCGGCGAAGCGGTGGTGGAAGTCCGGGACGGTCTTGCGGACGCAGTCGGGGTCGTCGAACTCCAGGCCCGGGGTGCGGATGCCCAGCACGCTCATGCTCATCGCGATCCGGTGGTCGGCGTGGGTCCGGATCCGGGCCGCGCGCGGGACGCCGGGGACGATCTCGAGCCAGTCCGGTCCGCTGCTGGTGGTGATGCCGCAGGCGCCGAGGGCGGCGGCCATGGCGTCGATCCGGTCGGACTCCTTGAACCGGACGTTGCCCACGTCGGTGATCCGGACCGGTCCGTCGGCGAACGGGGCGATCGCGGCGAGGGTCATCATGGTGTCGCTGATGTCGCGCATGACCACCTCGCCGGGGCTGCGCAGCACGGCGGGACCGGTCACCGTGGTCCGGTCGTCCTCCACCGTGACCCGGCAGCCCATGGCGGCGAGGACCTCGGTGGCGAACCGGAGGTCGCCCTGCAGCGACCGCCGCCCGAGCCCGAGAACGGTCACCGTGTTGCCGGTGACCGCGGCGGCCGCGAAGAAGTAGGACGCGGTCGACGCGTCCGGCTCGATGACGTACTCCCGGGCCTGGTAGGTGCCGGGCTCCACGACGATGCGCGACCCGTCGCGGGCGACGACCGCGCCGAAGTCACGCATCATGGCGAGCGTCATCTCCACGTACGGCACGGAGACCTCGTCGAGGACCGCGATGTCCAGGCCGTTCTTGGTGGCCGGGGCCATCAGGCACAGGGCGCTCAGGTACTGGCTGGAGGTGCCGGCGTCGATCTGCACCGGCCCGCCCGCCACGCCGTCGGCGGAGATCCGCCACGGCAGCCGGTCGCCGTCCTCGGCCCGCACCCGGACGTCGAGGGCGCGCAGCGCCCGCAGCAGCGGCCCCATCGGGCGGGCCCGCATCTGGTCGCTGGCGTCGATGGTGAAGTCGCCGGTGCCGAGCGACACCAGCGCCGGCAGGAACCGCGCCGCCGTGCCGGAGTCATGGCACCATGCGCTCGCCGCCTCCGCCGGCGGCCCGGACGGGTTTCCGGTGATGGTCCAGACGTCCTCGTCGCGCCGGACGGGGAAGCCGAGCGCGGACAGCGCGCCGGCGAACGCGACTGTGTCGGCCGACTCCAGCGGGCTGATCAGCCGGCTGGTGCCGTCGGCCAGGGCGGCCAGGAACAGCGCCCGCGCGGTCACCGATTTGGATCCGGGCAACCTGACCGTCGCCGTGGATGACGTCCCCACCGAGCCTCCCGAACCCCCGAAACCACCCCGATTGCCCGATCGACGCTAGTCGGCCGGCCGGCCCGGCGGCCCGCCGCCTTGCCGCAGTCCCGGTGACCGGGATCCGCCCGCCCGTCCGGGACTCACCTCGGTGCCGGGCCGGATCGCGGCGGCGTCGAGTCCGGGTTGTCGTCGTGCCAGGTCTCGCGGAGTTCGCGCTTGGTGTCGCGCCACCACTGGCGCAGTTCGTCGCCCCAGTCCCGGAAGTCGCGGCCGAGGTCCTTCAGCGCGTGCAGGTATCCGGGGTCGTCCATCCGCGCGCCGAGCAGCTCGGCGAGCCCGAAGCCCCACAGCACCGGCACCGCCGCCAGGGCGAGCACCGGCAGCCACCACAGGCCCGTCACCGCGTACCCGATGAGAAGCGCGACCTGCGCGCCAACGGTGACCATGCCGCCGTGCGCGGCGCGGCGCAGCAGGCCGGGCGACAGGCGCAGGCAGCGCCAGGGCAGTCCGCCCGCCGGAACCAGCACCCGCAGCGCGAAGCCGGCGATCACGGCGGCGAACAGCGCGGCCAGGATCCGGCCGCCGGTCGTCGCCAGGTGCCACCAGACGCCGGCCAGGGTGGCGGTCGCGACCAGCGCGATCGCCACCGCGAACCAGGTGCGCAGCGCGCTGAGCAGGCTCCGGATCGGCCAGGTCATCGAGACGACGTCGGGCCGCGACGGATTCTCGGCCGCGACGTCGCGCAGCGCCCGCATCGACCGGCCGACCCGCAGCCGCTCGGCGTCGATCATGGCGAGCAGCCAGCGGCCGTAGGCGTTCTCGGGGTCGATCGCCAGCGCGTCCTTCGCCGCCTGCTCGGCCGCGTCCCGCCGGCCGGTGACGCGGGCGACGTCGGCGACGGTGAGCAGGCCGTCGACCGATTGCGGGGCCAGCGACCGGCCGCGGTCGGCCGCCGCCCGGGCCTCGGTCAGGCGGCGGTCCGACGCCAGCGCGCGGGCCAGGACCAGATGGCCGGACGGATCCTGCGGGGCGAGCCGGACGACCTCGTTCGCCGCGGCGATCGCGTCGGCGTCGCGGAGCAGGCACAGCAGTGACTCGGCGCGCTCGGCGTGCGCCTCGGCGTGGCCGGGCCGGGCCGCGACCGCCGCGTCGCAGGCCGCCAGCGCGGACACGTAGTCGAACCGGCGGCGCAGCACGTATCCGAGCAGCGTCAGCAGGCGGGCGTCGGCCGGATCGGTGGCCAGGGCCGCGCGCAGCACGGACTCGGCGTCCGCGTGGCGGCCGGCCTCGGCGAGGTGCCAGGCCCTGCGGTACGCGTCGTTCCCGGTCACAGCAGCTTGCGCTTCTTCAGGTACGCGGCCAGGTCGTCGTACTCGCCGCTCTCGTTGCCGAACATGGCGACGTTGCGGGCACTGGCGAACCAGGCGCCGGTGGACGGGCGGACCTCGCGTACCGCGGTGGTCATGTCCCGCTGGGAGATCATCCGGACCTCGCCGGTGGTGATCGCGTCGCGCATGGCGAACTCGGCCGCGGTCTCGCAGACGTGGGCGAGGTCGGCGCCGGAGAAGTGCTCCGTGGCGGCCGCGAGGGCGCGCAGGTCGATGCCGGCGATGGGCCGGTCGCGCAGGTGGTATTCGAGGATCGCGCCGCGGGCGGCCGCGTCGGGCGGCAGGACCAGCACGGTCCGGTCGAGGCGGCCGGGGCGGCGCAGCGCGGCGTCGACGTCCCACGGCGCGTTCGTCGCGGCCAGCACGAACACGCCGTCGTTGTTGCCGTCGACGCCGTCGAGCTCGGTGAGCAGCTGGTTGACCAGGGTGCGCATCGCCGACGAGCTCAGCTGGTGGCGCTTGTGGCCGAGGGCGTCGATCTCGTCGAGCAGCAGCACGCAGGGCGCGTGCGCGCGGGCGGCGGTGAACAGGTCGTGCAGGTTGCGCTCCGAGCTGCCGACCCACATGTTGAGCACGTCGACGATCGAGAGCGAGATGAACCCGGCACCCATCTCGCCGGCGACCGCCCGGGCGAGGAAGGTCTTGCCGCACCCGGGCGGGCCGTAGAGCAGCAGCCCGCCGCGCAGGCTCTTGCCGAACAGGCTGCGCAGCTCCGGGTTGCGCAGCGGCCCGAGGAACGCGAGCTCGAGCCGCTGTTTCACCTCGTCCATCCCGCCGACGTCGGCGAGGGTGATCGTGGCCCGCTCGACGTCGTGCGCCCGGTCGGCGTGGCCGCCGACGGGCTCGGGCTCGTCACCGGCGGCGGCGAACCGCGGCGGCACGACGCCCTGGAACTCGTCCTCCATGGCCGCCCAGTCGAC
>NZ_JBEZXZ010000191.1:0-17371 GCF_040638275.1 Actinoplanes sp. NPDC026623
GCCCGGCCTGGCCGGCGTGCTCGCGGCCGCCGTGGCGATCGGCGTGGGCACCGGGCTGATCACGCCGCTGGGCTTCGCGGCGCTGGCGGCGAGCACGCCCGCCGCGCGCCTCGGGCAGACGATGGGCGCGGCCGAACTGGGCCGCGAGCTCGGCGATGCCGGAGGCCCGCTGCTGGTGGCGGCGGTGGCGTCGCTCGCCGGCCTCGCCTGGGGCTTCGGCGTTCTCGCGATCCTGCTCGCCGCCGGTGCGGCCGTGGCCTTCACCCGCCGCCGCGTCACGACCTGAACGGGCGACGGCTTCATGTGGCTTTCATCCCCGATCCTTACCTTGGCCCCTCATGAGCGATGTCCCGGCGGTCGACGCGGTCGGCCTCACGAAAACCTATGGCACCCTCACCGCGGTCGACCGGCTCAGCGTGCGGGTCGGCCAGGGCAAGGTGTACGGGGTGCTCGGCCCGAACGGGGCCGGCAAGACCACCTTCCTGCGGATGCTGTTCGGGCTGATCCGCCCCGACTCGGGCACCCTGCGCGTCCTCGGCCGCACCTGGCAGCGTGACGGGATCCGCGCGCTGGACGGGGTCGCCGGGTTCATCGAGAGCCCGAAGTTCTATCCCGGCCTGACCGGCCGCAGGAACCTGCGGCTCCTCGCCGGCCTCGACGGCGCCACGAGCCCGTCGCGCATCGACGAGGTCCTGGAGACCGTCGACCTGCGGGCGCGCGCCGGCGACAAGGCCGGCGGCTACTCGTTCGGCATGCGCCAGCGCCTCGGCGTGGCCGCCGCGCTGCTGCGCGACCCACGGCTGCTGGTGCTCGACGAGCCCGCCAACGGCCTCGACCCGGCCGGCATCCGCGACATGCGCGCCCTGGTGAAACGCCTCGCGGCCGGCGGGCTGACGGTCCTGCTGTCCAGCCACGACATGGGCGAGGTCGAGGAGATCTGCGACGACGTGACCATCATGCGCGCCGGCGCGGTCGTCTACCACGGCTCCATCGCCGCCCTGCGCGAGAAGGCGCCCGAGCAGGCGCACGAGATCCGGACCACCGACGACGGCCGGACGGCGATGCTGGCCACCGCCGCCGGCCTGACGGTGACCCCCCTCGACGATGGCCTGGCCGTGCGGGGCGCCCAGCCGGACATCGACGCGCTGGTCGCCGAGGTGGTCGCCGAGGGGATCGCGCTGCGCGCCCTGGCCCGCCGGGAAACGCCGCTCGAGGCGCTGTTCTTCATGCTCACCGAACCCGGCGCGCCCGCCCCGGAACCCGCCACCACCGGAGCCGCACGATGATCCCCACCACCACCACGGCCCGAACGCCCGGCCTGCGCGCCGCCCTGCGCTGGGAGATCGTCAAGCTCGCCGCCCAGGCCCGCAGCCGGGCACTGCTCGCCGCCGCCCTGATCCTCCCCGTCGTCGTGGTCGCCGTGGTCAACGGCCAGGAGCAGCCGCCGTCGGACACCATCTACGGCAGGCTCGTCCACCTCAGCGGCTACGCCATGCCGCTGCTCATGCTCGCCTTCGCCGCCCAGTGGGTGCTGCCGCTGCTGGCCGCGGTCGTGGCCGGCGACATCTTCGCGAGCGAGGACCAGCACGGCACCTGGAAGACGCTGCTGACCCGCTCGGTCAGCCGCACCCACGTCTTCTGGGCCAAGACGCTGACCGCGATCGGCTACAACCTGCTCGTGCTGGCGGTCTTCGCCGCGAGCACCATCGCCGCCGGCCTGCTGATCATCGGCACCCAGCCGCTGACCGGCCTGTCCGGGCAGACCATCGCCCCCGCACACGCCCTGTGGCTGATCATCGCCGCCTGGGCCACCGCGATCGCCCCGACCATCGGCTTCACCGCGCTGGCCCTGCTGCTGTCGATCCGGACGAGGAACGCCGCACTCGGCATCGCCGCACCCGTCGTCCTCGGCTTCACCATGCAGCTGCTCGGCAGCGTCGGCGGCCTCGACCTGACCCGCAAGTTCCTGCTCACCACGCCGTTCGAGAGCTGGCACGGCATGTTCGATCAGCACCCGTTCACCGGGCCGCTCGCCACCGGCCTCGCCGTCAGCGCCGGCTGGACCCTCACCTGCCTCGCCGCGGCGTACGTGTCCCTGCGCCGCCGCGACATCACCGAAGGCTGACCGAACCCATGCCACCCATGATCACCCGTACGCTCGCCGTCATCGCCGTCGGCGCCGCCATCACAGCCACGGCCGCCGCCGGCCACCCCGAGATCACCAGGGCCGGCCTCGAACGCGCGCTCGCGCCGACCTTCGCGAACCTGTACGTCCAGCAGTCCCACCTGCTCGGCATCCCGGGCATCACCACCGCCACCATCGGCGCCGGGGCCAGCTGCGACAGGGGCGGCCCCGCGGTCGCCGACACCGGCGCCGGTCCCAACTGGATCTGCATGATGAGCTGGACCGACGATCACGGCCGGCACCAGGACGGCAAGTTCGAGGTCACCGTCAAGACCGACGCCACCTACGTCGCCGGCGGCCCCTCCAAGATCGTCGGCCTGGCCACCATCACCGACACGCACGGCCACGACGTCCCCAACCCCGTCTTCGAGTTCGACGGCGTCATCGACGCCGGCAGCTGACCGCGGACCGGCCCGTCACGCACGGAGCCGCCGACGCGGGTGACCGCACCGGAACCCGGCACACGGCTGGTGATGCGGACCGCGCCGGGACCGTCTCCGATGGGGACGACCTCCTCGAAGCATGATTGCGGCCGGCAGCCGGCGCCAGGCGGTAAGCCTGTGGGCCCCCCCTTTGGCACCCACAGGCTTCCGCGGTCCACCGGTTCGCGTCCTCGACGAACTGTGCGGCGCGGCGACATCGGCGGCGCCTGGCGTCACGGAGAAACAGGTGGCGGCGAGGGCAAGGATTGTCCCGGCGGCAGCTCGCGCCAAAGCCTGGGGCGACTTGTTCGGGTCATTGAAAACCCCTGAGAATCCGTACGTCGTTGCTGAACGGCATTACAGGATTTTTCGATTTTGTTGTGGCCGGCGAAATTATTGAACTGGTGACACCATAAGCAGGCGAATCGCGGCAGACAATGGGTCACCCGACCTGAACGACTCGGGACACAACCGGGACCACTGTCACCGTCGCGACCCGTTTCAGTCCCGCATGATTGCGGCCTCCCGTCCCAACGAAGGAGGACCCCACCCACCGAGCAGCCTGACTCCGGAGATCCTCGCCTCGCATGCCCGGTGGCTGAGCCGGCACCCATCGCCGCGGGAATCCGGCCGGGCCCCAGCGCCAGAGACAGGCGTCAACCAGCCGGTGCACGACGACGGCTCTGAGCGACCCGGCGACAGCCGGCGGCCCGGTCGATGACCGGACAGGCGGCACGGCCGCCGGCAAGTCGCAGCGAGCCTCCAACCCGGGTGGCGAAAGGTCATCCGCACCGGTCAAGCGGCCTGCCCGCAGGTCGCCGGGTTACGGCTGGAGGGGAAGGATCGCGCAGGTGGATGGGGCCGGCAGGCCGGCGAGCCGGTGGGTGAGCCAGTCCACGGCCGGGCCCTGGTCGGCCACCAGCGGCCCGAAGTGGTTCAGCAGCGGGTTGCCGGCATCGGGCAGGATGACCGGGGCGTAGACGACGTCGCCGCCGAGCCGGCACCAGTCGACGGCCAGCCCCCGGGCCTGGCCGTGGGGTACTGCGTTGTCGAAGACGCCGGTGGCCACCCGGACGATGCCGGCCGGCTTACGGTCGCCGACGCGCTGCTCGTCGAGGTAGTCCCGCAGGCGAGGCTCGGCCCGGATGATGTCGAGCACGGACTCGCCGTTCACCGTCCACGCCGAGCTGCGCCGGTTGGCGTACGCGAAGAGCGCGTCACCGACGCACATGGTGGAGAGATCCTTCAGCACGGCCCGGCCGGCGTCGCTGAGATAGCGGTCGAGCAGCGGCTGCAGGTCCGGCTCGGATTGGACGAACCCGTTCACCGACCAGCCCAGCGCACCCACCAGCTCGCTGCCGTCGATCGCCGCCGTGACGTCGGTGATGTCGGCCGGCGGTGCGCCCGCGTAGGTGGCCCTCAGCCGTACGTCGGGCGCGTATGACGCCTGCAGTTCCGCGGCCGAGGCCACCGCGCCGCCGCCCTGGCTGTAGCCGTAGAGGCCCACGGCGGAGCTGGCGGTGACCGAGGTGTCCGGGAGCGCCTTGGCCGCCCGGGCGGCGTCCAGCACGGCGTGCCCGGAGTCCACCCGGTTGATGTAGGTGTGCAGCCGGTCGGTGGTGCCGAGCCCGGCGTAGTCGGTCTGTACGACGGCGACGCCCCGGGCGAGGAGCCGGTAGATGGCCAGGATCTCGTAGCCGATCGACACGGTGGACTGTTCCCGGCCGATACCGAGGATGAGGCCGTGCTGCAGGGCCAGGGAGGTGGAGCACTGGTCGCCCTGGCCCATGGTGCCGGGCGCGAGGACGACAAGCGGGCGCGGTCCGAGCCCGGGCCAGGGCGCGGCCGGTTCGAGGTAGGCGCCGGTGACGGCGACCGGCTTGCCGCCCGAGTCGGTGGACTTGTACATGATCCGGGTCGCGCTGCCGGGCAGCGGGCCGTTGACGCCCGGCAGCGACAGGGCCAGCGGGAGCGGTTCGGTGCGGATCAGCGTGCCGTTGTCCGCGGGCAGCGTCGCGGGCGGCGTGTAGAAGGCGGGGATCGGGATGCCCCGGGACGTGATCACGGTGTCGGCGGCCCCGGCCGCGAGGGGGGCGATGCCCGCGCCCACGATCGATGCGGTCAGTAGCGCAGCGGTTAGGCGGGTGCGGGTGGACATGTCGGCCTCCGTCGGCTCAGCGCGATCCACTCATGAACGCCAATGAGTCCGCGCGGTTACCGGACGGTAACTATTGCAAACGAGGGATTCCAGAGTTCACATTTCTCACTCCCGCGAGGAAGATGCAGTATCTGAGAAGAATTCACTTTCCCCTAGGTTTGCCCTGTGACGCTTCTTACACTCGCTGTGCCCCGGCCATGATCGAGCAAGGGAGTTCCCATGACACGACTGCGCGGACTGGCCGCGGCCCTCCTGGTATCGGGGATCGTCGGTGGGCTGCCCGCACCCGCCGCCGCAGCTCCGGCCTGGACACCCGCCGACGACCTGGAGGGCACGTGCGCGACGCTCCAGGTGTTCGACGGATCGACGTCGCGCGGATACGTCCGGCGCACCTCGGTCGGCTACGGCTTCACCGGCACCGCGGCGGGCGCCGAGCCGTTCCGGTTCGAGGCCACCCAGCTCGGCCGCTACCTGCTCCGGGACGCCGCCGGCCGGCCGCCGTATCAGAGCATGCTCGGCTGGGTGTGGGCCGGTGACTCCTACGGCGACCGTGCCGACTGGACGGTCAGCGCCGCGGACGGCCGCTACCGCCTCGTGTCCACCGCGACCGGCCAGCAGATGGGCTCCTACCTCGGGGGGCTCGGCGCGGGCAACGCCGACTCGACCGTAGCGCTCGCACCGGCGAACGGGTGCGCGACGATCCCGGACATCGCCACCGGCGTCAGCGGAACCCCGGCGCCCGGCGTGGATTCCCACGGCAGGCTCGTCGGCTGGATCGACGCCCACGCGCACATCACCGCGGCCGAGGCGTTCGGCGGATCGCTGCACTGCGGTGACGCGTACGCGCCCGGCGGCGCGCCGGTCGCGCTCCAGCCCTGCCCCTCACACATGACGCTCGGCTGGGGCGCCCTGCTCGAGGCGATCATCGCCGGCACCGATCCGATCGACTCCGCGGAGGACGGCTGGCCCACCTTCAACGACTGGCCGCAGTACGACACGATGCTGCACGAGGCGTCCTACTTCCGCAGCCTGGAACGCGCCTGGCAGTCCGGGCAGCGGGTGCTCAACGTGCTTCTGGTCGCGAACCGGGTGATCTGCGGGCTGACGCTGCAGCACACGTCCTGCGACGAGATGGACCAGATCCGGGCGCAGGCCACCTATCTGCGCCGGATGCAGGACTACGTGGACGCCCGCAGCGGCGGCCCCGGCAGGGGCTGGTTCCGGCTGGCCACCACCCCGGCCGAGGTGCGCCGGATCGCCGCCCAGGGCAAGCTGGCGGTCACCATCGGCGTGGAGAACTCCGAGATCTTCGGATGCCGGGAGATCAGCGACGTACCGCAGTGCACCCGGGCCCAGATCGACGCCGGCCTCGACGAACTGGCGGGCATGGGCGTCAGCGGCTTCTACCCCGTGCACAAGTTCGACAACGCGTTCGGCGGCACCCGCTTCGACGGCGGCGTCACCGGTGCCGCGATCAACGTCGGCAACCTGATCTCCACCGGCCACTGGTGGCAGGCGACCTCCTGCGCCGGCCCGTCCGACAACGAGCAGCCCCTGGTCAGCGACGACCTCGCCCGGCTGCTGCAGCTCGGTGTCGGCCTGCCGGCCGGCGCGATCCTGCCGGTCTACCCGAGCGGCAAGATCTGCAACGTACGCGGCCTCACCGATCTCGGCCGGTACCTGATCGAGCAGATGATGGCCCGCGGCATGATCATTCACATCGACCACATGGGCGTGAAGACCGCCTCCGACGTGCTCGACATGGCCGAGCGGGCCGGATACCCCGGCGTCGCCTCGGTGCACAGCTGGGCCGACCCGTCCATGGTCAACCGGACGCTCGGTGTCGGCGGTTTCGTCGCCGGCTACGCGTTCTCGGCCCGCGACGACGGCCAGGGCACGCCGACGTTCCTCGACCAGTGGCGGGCCAACAGGAGCCTGGCCAACGGCTCGAGGATCACCGGGTACGGCGTGGGCACCGACGTGAACGGCCTCGGCACTCAGGCCGCGCCGCGCCTGGACGCCGGCTCCAGCCCGCTCACGTACCCGTTCACCGCGATCAACGGCACCCAGGTCGCCAGGCAGGTGTACGGGTCCCGCACGTTCGACCTGAACACCGACGGCGTCGCCCAGTACGGGCTCTACGCGGACTGGATGGCCGACCTGATCAACCAGGCCGGCCCCGACGCGACGCCGCTGCGCCGGGACCTGCTCAACGGGGCGGAGGCCTACACCGAGATGTGGGAGCAGGCGCGCATCAGCGGAAGAGGCTGAGGTCGACGGAGTCGGCCATCGCCTTCTGGCCGGCGATGTTCGGGTGCAGCGGGTCCGCCTGGTAGGCGGGCAGCACCCGGCTGGGGTCCTGCGGGTCGCGGATGGCGGCGTCGAAGTCGGCCACCCCGTCGAAGAGGCGGGTGGTCCGGACGAAGGCGTTGACCTTCTGCCGGGTCGCCTCCTGCTCGGTGCCGAAGCAGCCGCCGTCGCAGCCGTACGGGGTGATGGTCGCGCCGATCACCCTGATGCCGGCGGCGTGGGAGCGCCGGACGATCGTCGTCATCGCGGCGATGAGGGCGTCGGGGTCGGCGTGGTATCCGATGTCGTTGATGCCGTCGGCCAGGATCAGGTACTTCACCCGGGTCTGGCGCAGCACGTCGTCGTCGAGGCGCTTCAGCGCGGAGATGCTGATGCCGGCGCCGCAGCAGTCGGTGCGGTCGGTGAGGATCTGGTTGCCGCCGATCCCCTGGTTGAGCATGCCGAGGTGGCGGTGCGGCGGCAGCGTCCGCAGCCGCGCGGCGAGCACATCGGTCCAGCGGTCGTTGCCGTTCCAGGTGGTGTAGGCACCGTCGGTGATCGAGTCGCCGAGCGCCACGATGCTGCCCCGCACGGCCGGGGCCGGCCGGACGTCGACGCCGTCGAGCCAGAACGTGGAGTTCACGGTGCCGGTGAACGCGCCGCCGGCGGCGCCGGCCTGGTTGCCGGCCGCGACGAACTGGGTACCCTGAGCGGCGTCGTGTCCGGTGATCGCGGTGGCGTCGCCGCCCGCGGTGACGTACAGGTCGACGGCGAGGTCCTGGCCGACGCCGACACTCAGGTCGATCGGGTCGCTGAGGCGTGAGGTGCCCGCCGGCACCGTCACCGAGGCCCGGCCGCCGAAGGTGACCCGCCGGCCGGTGCCGGCGACCAGGTCGGCCGAGCCGGACACGACCGCGCGGGCCACGTTGACCGCCTCGAACGTGACGTCCTGCGCGCCGAACGTGTTGGCCAGGCGGATCCGGATCGGGGAGCCGCCCAGCGTCGGATGCACGAGCATCCGCAGCGTCTGATCGGCGAAGGCCGGACCCGCCTCGCGCTGCGGGCTGGTCGCCCAGCCGCCGGTCCACGGGCCTCCCGGCGGCGCGGGGAAGATGGCGGCGGCGTGGGCGGCCGGCGCCACGGCGCCGACGGCGACGATCGCGAGCAGGACGGCGAGCAGGCCTCTTCGCTTCACCACGAACCTCCGTCATTGAGACACGTCTATGGGAGCGCTCCCATAGCTTGGCGCTCCGGCGTGGAGAAATCAACTGACCACGACGGCGTTCCGGCAAAGTACTGCCCGGGCGGGTGGTCCGGTGCGGACCCGGCGGCTGGCAGGGTGTCACCATGCGGGTTGACGGGTTCTTGCGTACGCCGATCCGGGGCGAGCACCACGCGCTGCTGCGAAACCTGACCGTCACCGAGACACCGCCGACCGGGGATCCGGTGGTCGGCGACCCCTACCCGCAGACGCTGCTACTGGCGTTCGAGGCCGACGCCCCCGTGCAGATCGCGCCGCTGTGGGAGGGCAGCCTGCAGTTCGTGCCGGACTCCGTGCGGCACGGCCCGACCGTTCCCGCGCAGGTGACGCCCGGCCGCTACGACTCGTGGCCGGTGACCGGTGACCTGTTGCTGCGGACGACGCCGGGTGTGCTCGACGCCGGCTTCGGCCGTCACCTGCCCGGGTTCACGCCGCTGCCCGCGGTGGTCCGGTACAGCAAGGTCGTGCTCACCCGGGAGTTCCTGTTCGCCGCGCTGGCCGCGGTGCCCAGGCAGGGGTTCACCCTCGGCGGTGTGCCGGTGCCCGCCACCGACCCGCAATACCACCAGAAGCTGGTGATCGGCGTCCTGGCCGGCCGGGTCCGGGTGCCGGTCGACATCGATTCGGCGCAGCCGCTCCCGGTCCTCGCTCCCGGCGGGACCCTGCGGCTCACGATCGCGTCGTCGGACGCCGAGATGCTGTATCCGTCCTGGTTCGACGACCGGCCGGAGTTCGACGCCCTGGCCGGCGAGCCGCTGGTGCCGCCGGCGCTGCGGGCGTACGCCGACCAGCTCAACAACCCGGCCCATCCCGCGCACAGCGTGATCTCCGCCCGGGCGCTGTTCCAGGCGGCGCCCGGCGCGGCGTGGGCAGCCGACCATCCGGCCGCCTCGCCGCTGCGGTCCGCGCTCGCGGCCGCACTGCCGGACGGCCGCCGGTACCGCCGGATCGAGGTCCGCCGGCCGCCGCTGCCCGGTGCCGATCCGGGCGCCTCGCCGCGGCGGCCGTACCCGGCGTACCAGTTGTGCTGGCGGCCGGCCGGGGGTGGTGAGACCGAATCGCTGCGGCTGCCGCTGTCCGGGGTGGCCCATGTCGCGCTGGCCGACGACACGTACCGGTTCTGGGTGATTCCCCGGTCGCTGGATCCGGCCGCCGTGCCGGCCGGCGATCAGGTTCGGCTGAGCCTGCCGCCGGTGGCGCCGCGCCGGGCCGGCGGGCCGCCGCAGGCCGCGCTCGACGTGGCGATCGGTGCCGGGGCGGGCGCCACGATCGACGCGCATCTGCGGGCGTTCGACGCGGCGATGGCCTGGGCCGGCTACGGCGCGGTCGCCCCGCTCGACCGCAGGAAGTGGCAGGACCAGGCGTCCCTGCGCTGGAATGTGGAGGCCCACCTGGACTGGATCGTCCCCGGCTTCCCAGCGCACCGCCCGCAGGGCGCGCTGTACGGCCTGTTCCGCGAGTCCGCCGGCCGGCACGGCCTGTCGCCGGAGTTCCTGCAGGTGGTGTTCTTCGGCGAGGGCGGCGGCGCGCACCTGGCCGGGTCCGGGGCGTTCGACCCGGACGAGGTGCTGGACGCCTACAACTTCGTCGGACTGGACCTGATCGTCTACCGGACCGGCAGGCTGCCGGTGGGGCGGCCCGCGGTTCCGCCGGAGGTGCCGCCCGGGGCCGCCGACGAACGCGCCGAGTACGCGTTCAACCTGGTCACCGCGGGTTACGTCGATCCGGCGGTGGCCGCGAGGGTGACCTGGAACCGGACCGAGGTCCGCGACGAGCATTCCCGCCGCACGCTCGAGGTCGGCACGGTCCGCGGCTGGGAGGCGGCGATCGAGCTGGTCGCCGCGGAGCTGCACGCGCGCCTCGACGAGATGGTCGCTTACCTGGCCGGCGCGGTGGCCGACGAGACGGCCAGGCGGTTCCTGATGTACGCCCGGTTCAACGCGCGGCCGGCGACGGCCCGCGTCCTGGCCGACGACCTCGCCGGCAATCTGGCGCCGTGGACCGGCCCGATCCCGGCGGACAACGGCACGGCGCGGTACAACACGCTTCAGCGGATCGCCGCCGCCCAGTGGCACGACGAGGCCGGCGCGTACCGGGAGGCCGCGGTCTGAGCCCGGTCAGGGTGCCGGCGGCAGGCCCTCGATGATCCGGCGGGCCAGGTACTCGATGTCGGCGGCGGTCGGTTCCAGCGGCGCGGTCACCACGGACGCGGCGATCTGGTCCGCGGTGCGCCGGCCCACGTTCTCCGCGCCTTGGGCGGTGACGAGATGGCGCCGCGCGCGGGCGAGGCTGATGATCTGCCCCTTCTCCGTGCTGCCGGGCTTGTACAGCCAGGTGCGGCCGCCGGCCACGATCCGGTCGCCCTCCTCGAGTTCGTTCTCGACCCAGCCGAACAGCTGGGTGCGGCCCTCCTGGCCGCCGCGCGGGCCGGCCTTGACCTCGAAGACGTCGGTGACGTAGAGGTTGCCCTCACGCTCGACGGTGATCAGGTCGTCGGTGAACTCCTTGGACTGCTTGGTCACGCCGTCGATGCGGCGGACCTCACGCTGCAGGACGGCGCCCGCGGTCTCGGCCTCGGCCACCCGCGCGGCGAGGACCTCCGCCTTGTAGCCGTCGCTGAGGATCTCGCCGATGTTGCCGGTCAGGTTGGCCAGCCGGCCGGTGGCGACCTGGCCCGCCTCGACCATGCCCTGGTGCCAGACGTCGCCGAGCTTGCGCCGCAGCCGGTTCGCGTTGGCCGGGTTCTGCAGCACCGTCAGGTAGCGGCCGATCCGGGCGTCGGTCAGCTTGGCCGGGCGGCCCAGTCCGCTCAACGCGATCATCGTGGTCGGACGCGGCTTGGCCATCACGACCGCGTACCGGGTGATGGCCTTCCCGTTGCGGATCGTCTGGTACTCGGTGGTCCAGATCCGCAGGCCGTCGCGCGGTGCGGCGCCGGCGAGCCGGCCGGCCGCCTCCCGGGACTCGGTCACCACCACCCACTGCCCGCCCAGCTCCAGGCGGTTGCCGCGCTCGCTGAGGAACGCCTCCACGTCGGTCAGCGCGGACGCGCTCGCCAGCTCCTCGCGCGCCACCGAGCAGCGGTATCCGACCGGCAGGTCGGCGATCGCGCCCTGCACGAACCGGCCGTTGCCGGCCTCGAACGCGCCCACCCCGGCGTTGCGGGCCGGGGCCACCACGGTGGCCCGCCGCCCGGCCCGCAGCTGTTCGAGACCCCAGCCGAGCTCGGCCTCACCGGACCCGACGATGAGCAGTTCCTTGACCCTGCGGCCGGGCTTGACCGCCAGGTTCTCCGCGGCCTTCAGGACGGCCGCGGCCTTCACCGCCTTCGCCTTGCCGCCGCCCAGCACGCCACGGGCGGCCTTGCGCAGCACCTCCATCACGGTCAGGCGGCTGGTCTCGTCGAGCGCCGCGATCAGCAGATTGCGCAGCCGGCGCTGCGGCAGCCGCAGCTCGGCGGCCAGTTCCTTGAACGCGGCGCTGCTGAGCCGGCGGTGGTTGGCCAGTTCGGCCGCCGCCTCCAGCCCGCGCAGCTCCTTCGCGGCCAGGCCGCCACCGGGCAGCGCGGCCATCGTGGCGACTCGCGGCCGGGCGAGCCGGAACGGGCCGGCCGAGGCGCCGAGCGCGGTCGCGAGCGGACTGGCCGCGTCCAGGCCGGTGCCGGCCCTTCGCAGGTGCCGGCCGACGTCGGCGCCGAGGAACAGGAAGTCGACAAGGCACAGGCCGAGGCCGACCCAGGCCGCCCTGCGCGCCGCCTGTGCCTCCGCCGGGCCCGCCAGCTGGAAGCCGTCCGGCACGTCGAGGTTCGCCATCGCGGTCAGCAGCTCGGCGTCGCGGAACTCGGTGAAGTTGCGGACCACGCCGATGGCCGCGGACAGCCCGGCGGCGGGCAGCGCAGCCGGCGGTGCCAGCGTCCCGATCGTCATCAGCAGGATGTTGACCAGCTCGAGGCCCGCGTCGGCGGCCAGGTCGCGCAGGTCGCCGGCGTACACGCCGGCATTGATGACGTCGAGCTGCTCGAGGGTGAAGGCCTGCAGCGCGTCCGGGTGCACCGCCTGCAGGCGCCGGGCCGCGACCGGGTGGGCCGCGTGCAGGTGGGCGCGCAGCTTGACGATGTTGTCCAGGCGCAGGTCGATGGCGGCGATGGCCTTCGCCGTGGCGCCGCCGGCGGCCTCACCGGCGAGCCGGTCGGTGAACTCGTCGAGCTCCGGCGCCTCGTCGGTGTCCCGGTCGACCTCGATGAACAGCGCGGCGAGCGGCTCGGCGGCGGCGATGGCGCCGATCTGGCTGGTGAGCCGCACGGTGCTGCGGCTCTCCGCCTCGCTCGGTTCGCGGTCACCCATCACCCAGGCCAGGAGGGCGGCGGCGTGCACGAGCGGGCGCAGCGCGGCCGTCTGGGTCTGCAGCGCCGCCCCGGGCTCCGGCAACGGCAGCGGCGAGTCGATCGGGTGGTACCGGCGGCGTAACGTGATCAGTTTTCGCTCGGACTGCGCCAGGGCGGCGAGGGTGTAGTCCAGCACGGTCTGGTAGAACAGCGCCTCCAACGGCAGGTTGGCGCGGTAGACGTCGCCGGTCGCGGCGTCGTCGCCCTGCGATTGCAGGTCGGCGAGCTCCAGGTCGGCCGCGAGGTACGGCGCCGGCTCGGCGTCGCGGTATTCGTTCGCGGACCACCTGAAGTCCCGCGGGATGGCCAGGGAGGCGAAGTAGCGGCCACCGGTGGACCGCAGCACGTGTCCCTCCGCGGTGGTGAGCGCGACGACCGCGGCGTCCGCCCCGGCGGTGGTCAGGTCCATCCGGGGTGGCCCGTTGACGGCCAGGGCGTCCGGCCAGGTGAGCCCCGGCTCCAGCGCATAGGTGTGGAACGTCGGCGGGTGGTCCCAGGTCTGCAGCACGGCGGTGGCCACACCGGTCAGCCGGGCCTGCGCGATCGCCCGGTCCTCGTTCTCGCATCCGGCCGTCGGGGCCAGCACGGCGCCCGCCCGATAGTCCACGTCGTCGGTGTCGTGGTGCGCGACGACGACGCCGGTCTTCTGCCGGCCCTGTTCGACGAAGTCGTCGGCGATCTCCTGCGCCTGCATGGCCTCGCCGGTGATCGTGGCCACCAGGGCGGCCGGATCCGTGTACGCCGTCGACCAGAGCATCTCGCCCAGCACGGCCAGCGAGGACGGCGCCGGCTCGAGGTCGTCCGGCCGGCCCGCCGGCTGATCCTGGTCGCCGAGGCCGAGCACGGTGAGCACCTCGGCGTAGCTCAACCGGTAGGACCCGGCCGCGCGCCGCAGGATCGTGGCGGCGACATCCGCCGCACGCGCCGACCGCTCGAACGCCATCCGGTCCAGCGTCTCGTGCACCTCGGCCGCGGACCGTACGGCCTGAAGGATCCGCTGATCCGCGGCCCGCAGCCGGCGCACCGCGCCGGCGCCCCAGCGGGCGGTGAGCCGCCGGACGATCTCCGGCGCGGACAGCGGATATCCGGCCTCCAGGCCCGACAGGCCGCCCGCGTCTGCCAGGAGCTCGACCGGATTCCATTGCGGATACTTCTGCAGAACCGCGGCGAGATCGCCATCGGCCAACCGGAGCAATGACGCGCTGGACCGGATGACACTCTGGACCGGCTGGTTCATCAACCACACCTGCGATCTCTATCCCCGGTCACACCGTCCATGACATCGTGACGCGGTGGCCCGTGCACATCCCCCGTTGAGACATCGGTGACGACGCCGGGCGGCGCCGATCGCCGGTTGCTGTCGCTGGCCACCGCGATCGGGCTGATCGACGGCGACGGCAACGTGGACCAGACCTGGTTCAACGACCCGATCGCCAAGCTGCGCGGCCTGGTCTCCGTTCCGGTGCAGCGGCGGGCCCTGCTCGATCTGCTCGACGAGGCGCTGCCGCCGTCGGCCGGGCTCGGCGGCCCGCAGCAGAGCTGGCATCCGCTGTTCGAGGACGGGCCGTTCGGGTTGTACCTGACCGTGACCGGGGACGTGCTCGGCCTGGCGGCCCGGGCGGGCACGCCGACCACCGACCCGGGCGCCGCGCTGGTGCTGCACCTGCCGCTGATCGACGCCGCCGCCGGGCTGACCCCGATCGCGGGTACGGCCGCCGGCCCGCTGGAGGTCCGGCTGGATCTGCGGGCGGGTGCCCTGGACGCCGGGGTCCGTGCCCTTGTCGACCTGGCGGGCGGCGGGTCCGCGCGGATCGTGCTGCGCGACCTGGATCTCGGCGACGGCGTCCCCCGTACGGTGGAACTGGATCCGGCAGCGATCGGCGCGGACGCCGCGCCGGTGCTGGTGGCGCTGGTCCGCGAGGTGCTCGAGCAGGCCGGCATGCCCGGCAACCGGGTCGTCGACCACCTGCCCGGCGTGCTCGGGCTGGCGCCCGGGCTCCCGCCGCTGCCGATCGAACGGCTCACCGACCCGGCCGCGTTCCGGGACTGGATCGGGCTGCTGGCCGACGACCCGCAGACCCTGCGCACCTGGGCCGGGCACCTGTCCGGGCTGGCCGGCGGCGACCCGGTGCTCACCGGCGCCGGCACCGAGGCGAAGCCGCTGCATGCGGTGCTGCTGGACGTGGCCGGCGGGCCGAGCCTGGCGCTGACGCTGGCCCGCAGCGGGACCGGCCCCACCGGCCGGCTGCTGATCGGCCTGGCCGCGGAGCTGTCGGCGGCCGGCGTGGCGCTGGAAGCGAGCGCGACCCTGGTGGCGATCGCCACCGGCGGCACCGCGCCCGCGGTCCTGCTCCCGGACGCCGGGATCAGCCTGTCCGCGGTGCCGCCGCTGCCGAGTTCGGGCGCGGTGACGATCGGCTCGGTCCGGGCCGGGCTGCGCTGGCAGGGAACCGCGGTGCAGCCGCGCCTCGAGCTCGTGGACGTGAACCTGAACGGCCACCCGTACCCGGTGCTCGATCTGTCCAGTGTGGATGCCGTCGCGGCGACCGCGGCCACCGCGCTCACCGACGCCCTCGACGACCTGCTCGGCCCCACCGGGCCGGGGCATGCGCTGGCCGCCCTGATCGGGCTGGTCCCCCCGTCGGCCGACCCCGCCTCCCCGCACCGGGTCGTGCTGGCCGATCTCGCCACCGCCCCGACCCGGGCGATCGCCGCGTTCCACCGGGCGGTGCTGGACGACGGCCCGGCCCATTCCTGGTCGGCGCTGCTGGCCGAGATCGCCGCGCTGGTCGGCCTGACGGGTCCGGTCACCGGCACGGGCACGGTGGACGACCCGTGGCAGGCCCGCCTGGCGTCCGCCGGTTTCGTCACGCTGTCGGTGGCGGCCTGGGACGACCCGCCGGTCGCCGGGGCGCACGGCCTCCGCTGGGGGCTGGCGGCCGGGGCCGCCGCGCCCTGGGCCGACGTGGAGCTCCGCGCCGGGCTGCTCGGCTTCGACCTCTCCGCCGCCGGTACGGACACCAGGCTGCTTCCCGGGGTGGTGCTGACGATCGGCACCGTCCCGCCCGCGCTCACCACCGGGGGCGGGACCGGCATCGACGCCCAGCGGGTGGCCCTGCGGGCCGGATGGTGCCCGGGCGCGGCCGTGCGGGTCGACGCCCAGGTCACCGGGCTGGCGTTGCGGGCCGGCGGCGAGCGCATCGGACCTATCGACTTCACCGTCCCGGCGCCGGGCGGCTTCGACCCGGCCGCGCCCGACCTGGGCATCGGGCTGCCGCCGGATCTGCTCCCGGCCGTGCTGCGGCTGCTGATCGCCGAGGCGGCGCTGAGCTGGGGCGGCCGGCGGGCGGTGGCCGCCACCGCGCTGCTCGGCCTGCACCGGCGGCTGCCGGACCTGCCACCGGACTGGCCGGTGCTGCCGCTGGACGATCTGCCGGGGCTGCTGCGCGATCCCGTGTCCGCCCTGCGCGAGCAGCTGCGCCGGCTCGCCACCGAGGTGGCCGCCGGCGGTGAGCCGTTCGCGCTGCCGGCGATGCGCTGGCTGACCGCCGCGATCGACGACCGGGAGCCGGCCGCGCTGCCCGCCGGCTGGGGCACCGAGGACCGGCCGTGGCGGGCGGCGATCCCGGCGGACCGCCGGGTTGACCTGCTGATCTGGGCGGACACCGGGGTGCCGGCGCCGGGCTGGGCGCGGGCGTACGCGCGGCACCTCGAGGCGGCCGCGAACGCGGCGGACCTGCTCGGCCGGCTGGAGGCCGCCGCGGAGCCGGTACCGGCGGCACACGGCGCGCTGTACGGGCGCGACCCGGACCGGATCGCGGACGAGCTGGAGGCGTTGCGCGGCTGGCTGGCCGGCAGCGACGGCGTGGTCCCGTACGCGTCGCAGACCGCGGTCGGCCCGGACTGGCGGGTGGGCGACGTGATCACCTGCGCCCACGCCGACCTGCCCGGCCACCCGGACGCGGTGGCGCAGGTCCGGGCCCAACTGGACGCGTGGGCGCCGGGCGACCGCTGCGTGCTGCTGCTCTCGGCGCCGTTCGAGGACCACCGCGTGTGGGCGCCGCTGCTGACCGCCGTGAGCCCGCAGCACGCGCCGGACGCGCACTTCCACCTGGCGGTGCCGGGCGCCGACCCGCTGACCGTCGACCTCACCGGGGTCAGGGCGGTCTCGCCCGCGTACACGGTGGACCTGGCCGGCGCCGGTTCGCCCGGCCAGCTCGACCGGGTCGTGGCCCGGGCCCGGGCGCTGACCGGGCTGCCGTCGGTCCACCTGGTCGCCCACGCGGCGTCCGGGAACCTCGCCCGCGAGTACGCGGCGGCGCATCCGGGCGCGGTCGCCGGCATCGTCACCCTGGGCACCCCGCACGCCGGCAGCCCGCTGACCGGCCTGGACCTGGGCGACGCGCTGCGCTTCGTCACGGCCGTCGCCCCCGGCGCGGCCGCACCGACGGTACGGGCCGCCGCCTTCCTCGCCGCCGGCGTGGACCGGGCCTCCTACGCCGTGCCCGGTGACCACGACGACGCGGGCATACCCGGCCTGGCGATCGCCTCGCTCGCCGGGCCGGGCCTCATCGGCGCGCCCACAGGTCCTCGGGCGAGCGGACGTCGCCGGGATAGCGGCAGCTCATGCCGACGACCACGATCGGGTCGGCGGACTGGTCGCCGGCCGGTG
>NZ_JBEZXZ010000192.1:0-16171 GCF_040638275.1 Actinoplanes sp. NPDC026623
CGGTCGACGACCGGGTCAACTCC
Source organism: Actinoplanes sp. NPDC026623 (assembly GCF_040638275.1). Classification (NCBI taxonomy): domain Bacteria; kingdom Bacillati; phylum Actinomycetota; class Actinomycetes; order Micromonosporales; family Micromonosporaceae; genus Actinoplanes; species Actinoplanes sp. NPDC026623. The sequence goes on from NZ_JBEZXZ010000192.1 coordinate 24, forward strand.
CGGAGCCGAGCGCCGTCACCGGGACAAAGAACCAACGCGGCGGCAACAGACATGCCCCATTGTCCCGCACCCTCACCGTCAAATCACTTCAGACACGCCACACTAGTCTGGATCGTGTCGATTTGCAGTACGTTGAGCGGACCCGTCATGGAAGGGTGTCGATCTCTTGAGCGCCGAGAGACGGCCTGTAATATCGGCCGCCACAGACGTAGCGCCGGTCAGCGCCGAGGCGATGGACTGAGGCCCGAAGATTGGCCTTCGCAAGCCGAATGGGAGGGATGCATGGTCGAGTCGGATTACCAGGCAATCAGCATGCGCGGCAGCCCACCGTTCTGCGAATCGAATTGCGGGCAGCCTCACCCTCCGAGGACGGACCCGTGTAATGCATTATCCGAATCAACTCTGGCGAATCTCCGCAACTCTCGGTCACGACCATCGATAGGGACGCAGAGGAACACCTCCTGGCTGGGGGTACGTTCACGGAGGCCTCGAACCGGCAGATGCCATCCGCTCGGATCGAGTATTCATGCTGAAGCACCCGGCTTGGCGCTCTGCCTGCGTAGCGATGTTTGGGCCCAGAGATTCGCGAAGGCAGGAGTTGACGTGTTGCCAAACCAGAAGACCGTGACGCGTTTATCGCACGACGGACGGCCGACAGTGTCGTTTTGCACGGTAGCTGCGAACTTGCTGCCCGCGCCCCCAATCAACTGCTGCTTTACCTCGAAGGAGGAGATCACCACGTCTTCGCATGCAGTTTTCGGCGACCCTTCTCGACGTTCTTCAAACAAGGATGCACGTCATTACACGAACCGATATGTCGGACATGCTTCAGAGTCTGCCCGATGGCGCGCTCGGGAGAATGAACGCCGCACGATCAGAGCCGAGTTGCCAAGAATAGTAACCGCCGATCGGTGGAGTGGTACTGGTTGCACTGATGATCGACAGGAAGCGCTTCTCGAACGCGTTCGGACGCACGCAAGGCGTATCACTGATTGTGGTTATATGGACATCGCAAGTAATCTACCTGCTGATCGAATCGGTGACCGAGTCGCCGTCTTGCCGTCAGCAGAGACAGGCAGCGCGAAGTGGCTGACGTGAAAGAACCACTGTACGATTTTCCGGTTCGCGATGACCGTGTTGTCGACTTACACGTGGTCACTGTACGTGTCCGAACCAACGTGCCGAATGCGCCCGCGTTCCGATACTTCTCTCGCTACGCCTCATCGGTCCGCGGCGAAGCCCTTGTGTCCGCCGACTACGAGCTGAACTGTATCGACCTTGACCATGACGCCGTGGACTTATCTGCAGTTTCCGGGCGGGTGGACGCCACACTCCGGGCCAAACTTTTTCGGACTGGGTACTATCTCGTCCATCGCTTCGGCGACCCAGCGCATCTAATTACTGTGGGACGATCTTTTTACGTATTCGGTACGCATCTCGAGCGCATCGTGTGGCCCTATTTCATCAAGCATATTCTTACCATTAACGCTGCTGACCACGGTTTTCTGCATCTAAAGGCGGCCGCATTCGCTGACGGCGACAACTGCACGCTGCTGGTGGGCGCAAACGGCGGCGGGAAGACAGTGTTCCTGGCGCAGGCATGTGCCGAAGGTAGCTCCTTCGTAAGTAACACCCATACGATGATCCGCGACGGTCTCGCGTATGCGGTACCGACCGCAATCCGAATCCGCAATGATGGTGTATTCGGTCCGTTGATTGCCAGTCGTGGACTTTCCCAGCACATGGAGGACGGAGATTACCTGGTCACTGCCGAAGCCCTCTTCGGGAGACCCACCCGCGACTTGAGCCGGGTAAGGAACCTCATCATAGCGGACTACCAGCCAGGAAAGCCACGGGGCCTTGAAGGGGTGAACAAAGAGGATGCTGCGGCCTTCGTGCGCCAGTTCGGCCTTGCGCTCACGGTGTATGGCCTGAGGGACGACCTTTTTGAGCACCACCAACGCGACTTCCATCGCTACACGGCCACGCTGCACGAGACAGAGCGGCAGTTGAGAGATCTCACCGGCTCGGTTCGGTGCTTCCGCGCGAACGTAGACATGACGGACAAGCGCGAACGGTCTGCCGTGATGAACGCCCTATCGACTTAATGTAGAGGTGGGCAATGAATAACAGCGAAGACATACGCACGGAAAGGTTAGGAAGGGAATTCACGGGTCTGTCAATAGATCGGCTCTGTCTGACTTTCGGTGGTGACGGAAGGTGATCGGCTTCGTTGTGTCTGCATGATTGATGTCGATGAGCTGGTGCGTGTCGTGTTCTCGGGCCTGTCTCCGCTGGTGATCGTGGGTGTCGCTGAGCAGGGCGAACTGATTCTGATCCGGGCACGGACACCGCTGGGATGGTGGCGTGCCGGGGATGGGGCGCCTTCGCAGCGGGTGCACGGCTATCACGAGCGGGTGGTTGCCGATGTGCCGGTCGATGCCCCGCGGGGTTGTGCTGCGGTGCCGGGTGCGGCGCCTGGTCTGCCAGGCCCGTGGCTGCCGGCAGACGTTCCGCGAGCAGGTTTCCGGCGTGTGGGAACGCTATCAGCGCCGGACACCGGGGCTGGCCGGTCAGATCGGCGCCGTGGTCAAGGAGTTAGCCGGCCGGGCCGGCGCTCGCCTGTTATCGGCGTTGAAGGTGCTGGTCTCCCGGCACACCGCTCTGCGGATCCTGCTCGGGCTGCCGCCACCACCAAGGCCGACGCCGCGGGTGCGCGGGGTGGACGACTTCGCGCTGCGCCGCAGCCGGCCGTACGCAACGGTCTTGATCGACGCTCAAACGCATGAATGAGCCATTTTCATCGTGACGGTGCTGGTCAGAGGCGGAGTCGGGCGGCTCCACTGTCGACATAGGACGAGGCTCCCGGTAAGACGACAGTCGACCAAGACCCGATGCCCCAACCGGGAGCCTCGCTGTGCTGTCTTACCCTGCCGCGATTCCGCTGTCCAGCCGCACCCTGAACCACCTCGCCGGCCTCATCCGCCGCCACCGTGACCAGCGCCGGTCCCGGTGGCGGCGCCTCGACCCCGGCCGGCAAGCCCCGCTCGCCCTGGCCCATCTGCGTAACGGCGACACCTACACCCGGCTGGCCTGCGGTTTCGAAATCGGCGTCAGCACCGCCTGGCGCTACGTCCGCGAGGCCGTCGACCTGCTCGCCGCAGCCGCCGATGACCTGGACACCGCCATGATGCGGATCCGGAAGCTGGCGTACGCGATCCTGGACGGCACCCTGATCCCGATCGACCGCGTCGCCGATCAGAAGCCCTACTACTCCGGGAAACACCGACGTCACGGCGTGAACGTCCAGGTCATCGCGGATGCGGCGGGGCGGCTGGTCTGGGCCTCAGCGACGCTGCCCGGTGCCGCCCATGATCTGACCGCGGCTCGCACCCACGGCATCATCGACGCGTTGACCAACGCGAACGTGATGACCTTCGCCGACAAGGCGTACCAGGGAGCCCGCGGCAGCATCCGGACGCCGTTCAAGCGCCACCGGTACCGGCCGAAACTGTCCCGCCGGCAGAAGGCCGTCAACCGCGCCCACGCCCGCATCCGAGCCCGCGGTGAACGCGCCAACGCCACCCTCAAATCCTGGAAAGTCCTGGTCAAGCTGCACTGCTGTCCCCGCCGCGCCACCGCGATCGTGCAGGCCATCCTCGTCCTGCACCACGTCGAGGCCAACCGCTACCCAGGATGAAAATGGCTCAATGTGTCGCTGTCCTGCCCGACCGGCGAGCCGACACCTTGGAAGCCTGGCTGCGCGGGCATCCCGGCGTGCAGATCGTCTGCCGGGATTCGTCCGCTACCTATGCCATTAGAAGCGATCCGCCGCGCCCTGCCCACCGCGATCCAGGTCGCTGACCGCGCGGGCATCTGTGGCACCACCTCACCGAAGCCGCCTTGACCTTGCCCCATCACAACGGCACGACCGAAGGCGTCAACACCAAAACCAAACTGCTGAAACGCCAAATGTATGGACGCGCCAGCTTCGAACCTCTCCGCCACCGCATCCTGCTCGGCTGAATCCCTCACCCACCGTCACCACCGAAAGTCATACAGAGCCGTTCGCGTCACGGACCCGTCACCAGCCGTCGACCGATCGGCCGCTAAACGCCGGAATCACCTAAAACGGCCAAATAGCTAACCTGCGGAACTCTCCCGAAGTCCGGCCGACTGTGATCTGTCGGCGACGTTGCAAGAAGAGGTGAGCGCACGCCACAAGAGTAGATATATTGGTCAACTCTGATGTAACGTACGAGGAGCGATAAGGCGGAGCAGTACTACGTCACTCGTCGGTAGGAGCGTAACGGTGCTTTGCGTGAGTCTTATAGAGGCTGTCGATATGACATCCGACTTGGTTGGGGGGAAGGGAGCAGGGCTCGCGAAGCTCAACCAAATGGGGCTCCCGGTTCCTCCTGCATTCATCCTCACAACGCATGTATATAACCGTTGGATGGATGCAGATTTTGCAATAGATGACGACCTACGGACCTTGATCGCGGAATGGCTCGTGAAGCTGAAGTCACAGGCCAATACCTCCAATTCATTGAATACCGAACCGTTCGTGGTATCAGTACGCTCGAGCCCGCCGGTGTCCATGCCTGGAATGCTAAGTTCCATTCTAAATGTAGGCGCCGCCCAAGGCGCCGCCCAAGGCGCCGCCCAAGGCGCCGCCCAAGGCGCCGCCCAAGGCCTACCGAAGCTCGAACACGATCTCTTTGATCGACAGCACTTCACCGACGTCCTCCGCAGCCGTCGAACGGCTTCAAATGTCGATACCACCCAAAATGTCGCGGTGCGCAGTGGGCAAGTAGATGAAGACCTCGACGCAAGCTCTCGGAAAACGCTGCGAGTTACTCGTCTGGAACAGGCGTTCATCGACGAGGTGATGACCTGCATTGATACAGTATTTCGATCGTCGACGCGAATGAACGTGGTCGAGTTCTCAAACCAACGGCTTCTCGATGAGAGAATGCCAATCGCGGCCATCGTGCAAGTGATGGTCTGTGGGAACCGCTCGGACGAAAGCGCGTCCGGGGTCCTTTGGACCCGGGATGTTCAGACCGGCGAAGAATCATGTACCGGGACTTACTTGGTGAACGCCCAAGGGCCACAGGTAGTGAGTTCGATGGACACTCGTGCGCCTCGGCCGCTCTTTGAGATGAGAGTCGACTGGCCTGACGTATACGAAACGCTGTCTCGGATCGCAGGGAGATTGGAAGCTACCTTCGAACGCGTTCAGGAGGTTGAGTTCACAGTCGATCAACAACGTGTCTGGCTGTTGCAAACCCGCGACGTATCGTTGTCACCGCTGGCTTCCCTTCGATACGCTTATAGTAAGGTCGATTCCGGGGAATGGACGCCAGCTCAAGCGGTCTTGCGCACACGCTCGGACATCGTGCCTTGTCTGGCAAGTCGCATGGTGTCACCGGCGCTCGGCTCGCCGACATCTGTCCTCGCGGAGGGAGTTCCTGCGTCCGGCGGAATCGCAATCGGCCCTCTGGTTACGAAACCGGACGACATCAGCTACTTCCCCATGCCAGAAAATGCGGTATTGATCGCCGATTATATCTCCCCTCAGGACGACTTCGACCTTATGAATGCGTGCGCCGGCTTCGTGTCGATCCGCGGCGGTCCCGGTACCCACACCGCTTCGCTTCTTCGCAAGCTAGGTAAGCCCTACGTCGTTATTCTAGATGGCGGTATTTCTCTCCCTCGCTCGGGTTCGTTCGTGCAGTTCGGGCCGAACAAGGTTCACGAGGGCGAGACGGTGACGTTGGTGGGAAACCGTGGCGAGCTCTTCCGCGGCGAACTTGAGGAGTTGGATGGTGCGGGCGTTCAAGAGCAGGTGGAACGCTTCGCGGATTGGGTGAGAAGCCATGGCAGTCTAAGTTCATGGCAGGTATTCAACTACCCCAGTCAGAATGCTCACGAAATCAGGAACACCGTCGGTTCGATCTTAGCGCATCGGGTCTGGAAGTCCGACAAGGCCCTTATCGCCGGCCTGCTGGGGCTTGTTCCGGAAGAGTGGCGCATTAAGCAGGAGGTATTTTCCGTCGGTGATCACGACGCCATCCGCAGTGCCATGCTCGCCGGCATCGAGGCGGGGTTTTGGATAGGACCTAAGGTATGCCGCGTGGCGAGTCCTCACCTCGGCAATGGCCCATGGCAAACCGGTATCAAAACTGCCGATGAGGTCGACGCATTCCTCTACGATCCGACCTATGTGGGTCGGGGGCCGCACGGCGGATACGTCGATTGGAGAAGAGATCCCGCATTGACCGAGATTGTGGTGGTGTTCGATCCGCCGGGGAAGGGTGAACCTGAGTTCAATGCACAACACTTCGTCTGCACCTTATCATGCGTGAGTTCGCCAGCTCAGCTGCAGATCACGCTCATGCTGGGTACGTCGCGTCTGCGCTCTCTTGAGTCGGCGTCGCCGCGTGAAGTCATCCTAATAAGGGTGGAGCCTGACTACCTGCATCCACAATATCTGGGCCTTGTTCGGCCTATCGTGGGGAGCGACTACTGGACTAGCCCGACTCCCGGCAGACTCGCCGAGGTCGCTATGTCGCGTGGTGACTGGTCGTTCAGCAGGTTGCGTGGACTAGTTGACGACCGAAGCTTGACGATAGCCGAACAGGTGACCAGGATTGTAACAAAGATTCTCTGGAGAGATCCTTTCGACTTGCCGCACTACATGATCGCCTTGGACGACGAGTTCGCGCTCGACACGCTCGAGTTTCAAGGCCGAGCCGACGAGGGCGGCGGCATCGTATTTTTTAGAGTATTTGATGCGAAGGGTCATGAGGAACAGGTTTTCGTCGACAATAACTGGTCTTCCATTGCGAATCGCGGAGACGGCCGTGCATGACTCACATTTATCACTAAAGGTCTTCCCGCGGCTTCCTCTGCTTGAATACGTGGAGGAACTTTTCGATGCAAAATCCTCTCTGCCTCTTGCTGGCTTCTCCGTTTTATGTATTCAGCATCTTCTGGCCAGTACCGGATCGCTAATTTGCTCCCTTTCCAGATGCGGAGCCGACCTGAGTCAGATGCAGATCATCGGAAAGGGATATTCAACTAATTCCGGGGTACTGGACATACTCCGCGAATGCGGGATACGGATGTTGAATCCAACGTTTTTTGGTGCAGCGGACGAACCATATGACGCAATACTTGCTGAAGCTGTCGAGTCGGCATTCGCGTACGTGAGGAACGGTCCTTGCACTGCCCCCCGAAAGCTATTGTTGCTTGATGATGGAGGACACGCAATTTCCCGTGCCCACAAGCTACTTCCGCCAGATTTCACCATTATGGCCGTTGAGCAAACCACCAGGGGGATACGTGCGGCGAGCGCCCTCGCGCCGCGATTTCCTATCATCAATGTCGGACGAAGTCGGGCGAAATTGCATCTTGAGGCTCCGTTGATTGCCGCGTCAATGGTCGACCATCTCACGCGGTTGCTGGCCTCGGGCCGCGGGCTGTTCGGGGAGGTGCACGAGGTCTTCCTCATCGGCTACGGCGTGGTTGGTCGTGCGGTGGCCCGAAGGCTACGAGCGCTCGGTTACGACGTTGTGGTGTTCGACACCGCAGCGGAGAGTCGACAGGCGGCGGCTGCCGATGGCTTCCCAATAGCTACCGATCTCCAAACTCCCCTTGCTCGGAGGTGCGTGGTGGCCGCCTCGACGGGCGGAGTGTCGTTCCCGGCCGGCCTCCACGGAATACTGCGATCTGGCTCAGTGCTCGCGAACATGGGGTCGTCGGATCTGGAATTTGCGGCCTGGGAGCTCCGTGACGGCCAGGGCGTCGGCACCACCTACAACGTGGAGGGTCACGAGCTCGCTCGTGACAGCCGAGAGGCGCCTTGGAACCGGCACTACAAGCTTACTGCCGCTGCCGGATACAGATATCTGCTGAAGGGTGGCTTTCCCGTCGATTTCGACGGAGGGGCGGACCCGATACCTCCGTCGAGCATACAACTGACCCGCGCTTTGCTATTGGCCGGTGTTCTTCAGGCCTCCAGTGAAATGAGGTCAGGAGTGGTGCAACTTGACGATAATGTGCAGCGACTGATCATTGATCAGTACATTCGACTCGCTTCGAACAATCATAATTAGTGTCCCGATATCCGTATTTCGATAGCGTCACTGTTGCCGGACACCGCCTCATCCACCACAGTCACTATGTGTCGGCCGCACACGGAGGGCGGAGGGTTCACGGCAGTACGCTGCCGACTTCTGGATCCAGAACCACCATCGCATCGGTCGAGCCGCGCTCGCCAATCTCGTGGAAGTACGCCGATAAGGCGTTCTGCTTGATCTAGCGCGTCGGATTCAAATGTGTCGGTGTACCCGCTCTATACGACGGGCGAACCACATAAGGCAACCGATGAAACCTACCGACGACAGCAAGGAAGAATCGATGGGTGTTGTGGGCGAATGGAATTGCGATGGATCTGATCTCTGTGCCGAATTGGCCGGCAGTCATTCGACGGAGTTCAGCAGAACATACGAGGGGTATCCACGAAGCAGAGTCTTGCTGGAGACACCCAACCTTGCATTGATCGTGGATATATCACCATTGGTCGAGGGTCACTTGCTAATCGTTCCCAAGAAGCACTACTTCAACTTCGCCAGTGCGATTCTCGATTTTCCGCATGAGGCATCTAAGGTTACGAACTTCGCCCGGGACTGGATCCGGGAAACGTATGGTTTGGTGGCCCTCTTCGAGCATGGATCTAGTTCCAACGAATCTGGTGGAGCCTGCATCGTTCATGCTCATGTCCATGTGCTCCCCGTGGCGGCCACAGAATTGGTTGCCGTCATGCGACGCGACGAGCTAGGGCTCGACACAGCATCAGATGCTGCCAGTTGGACGAGAGTCGCGGGAGCTTCTCGCCCCTATCTATTGTGTTCCGATGGAGAGCGCACTTTTGTTGCTTTCCCGCAGGTGCGCCTGAGACGCCAATACCTCCGATCTGCTGCTGCGGAGGCGCTCGGAATCCCGAGCCCACATTGGGACTGGTCGCTCGTCATCCGAAAAGATTTGCTGCGCAACACAGTCCGCCGCTATAGAAGTCATCACCGGACCGGCGACCACATCTAAGCTACCTCTCATCTGAGGCAAGACGTCGCCGTCCAAGGCCGGGGCAGCGGTCCAGATTAGGGCATTCAATCCGAAACGACAAGTCTGAATCTGAGCAACCAGCTCGGATTACCGATGATTCTGGTGGTGGGTTTAGCCATCCCGCAACCCTCGACTCGCCCACAGTGGGAGCGGGCTGCCAGCGCTGCGCCGTCAAGACGGCCTCGACACTAGGCACACAGGTCGGCGGGGTCTGCTCGGCTTGCCCTGGGTGAGGGTGACGGGTGCGGCTATCCCGGCAGTCGTCCGTGTCGCCCAGGCTGGGCCGGTCCGCTGCCGGAACGCAGCTTTCGCCCCACCTCAAGGCTCTGACGGTCTTTGGTAGATGCGATCTTCCCGCTTGCATGGGTGTCGCCGCGGCGCTCTGCCGTCGGCGACGTAGTGAGCAGCCCATTCGGCCGCCTTGAGCGTTGTTCAGGAAGCTTGAACAGGCGCTCGGATAGAACAGGTCCGCGCGGCACGGACGGGACGCATAGATGTCGTGAGACGTCCGGGTTTACGCGGTGCCGCTCGCGTCATGGTGCGGCGAGTCTTCCATGCGGAGCTGCCACTCGGTGTGGTGCTCGTATTTGAGGCCCCGGCCGTCTGTGACATCGCCTCCAGGCGGCTGGGCTGCCAATGTGCGGAGGACCTCGATGGCATCTGGACAGTACGAAGAAGAGCACGGGCCGCTATCCGATCGACTTGTCGCCTACTACCGCGACGTCGTCGCAGTGCACGCCGACGATCCAGCAGTAGGGGCGTGCCTCGTCTGCCGAGTCTCAAGGTGCGAGGACTGGCGGTTCGCGTCCGAGCGGCTGTCCAATTTCGCCAAGGGGCAGACAGAGCCGGCCGTCGCGGCCTCCGTGCAGCCACGGCGTGAAAGTGAGCTGTCGTGACCCGCATCGCCCCGATACGCACCGGAGACGTGATCCAGGTAGCCGAGCAGGACTACTTCTTCGGCCTCGGGACCCTGACCTTGCGCATTACCAGGGTGTACGGTCTCATGTGTATCAATCACGGACCCTATGTCGATGTCGACGGCATTCCGTTGTGGTCGAACGGTTATGAGGGTGAGGAGCGATACGCGCAGGTACGCCTTTCAGGAGTTCGACACCTGCCGGAGCGGCCCTCATCGAGGAACGCATCATGACCGCGAAGCTGTATCTCTCGCGTGCCGCCCACGACCAAATAGCAACCGCCGAGTCGGACCTGTATCGGCATCTTCCCGTCACGCCGAGCGGTTTGTGCGTCACTTGTGCTGAGCCCGAGCCGTGCCATGGGCGGTACGCAGCGCTGCGCGTACTGCATCGGTACGGCGTCCTGCCAAGGCGGCGACCGGGCGCCGCGGGTGTCCAGGCTTCTTCGGAAGCTCAGACGATGACAGGCTTCGCGATCGACCACACCCGCTCGAACGAGGCGAGGTAAGTCGCTACCATCCCGTCCGCGCGGTTGCCCTTCATATGCAGCACCGGGGCGTGGGCGCCCGGCCGACCATAGACGTGCAGGCTCACCAGCAACTCGTCGTCGGAGCGGCACATCGAGTTGTAAAGCACGGTGTCGTGGAGGCCCAGCGCAACGCCGAAATCCTCAGCCAGCGGGCCAAATCCAACCAGTGCGGTCCGGATGCGAGCACTCATGCCAGCGCCGATACCTTCCTCGTCTCCGCGACTGGCTATGTGTCTGCCGGCTGGGTCACCGAGCGCGATGCGTATCCGCACACCGGCTCGCGCCTTCTCGCGCAACATGTCCGTCACCGCGACGTTCTCGGCGAGGAAGAGCGCGCTGTACGCCAGGATGGCGATCTCCCGGTCAGCCCGGCTCAGCAGCCGCGCCCACGCGTCCGCCGGCACGGCTGAGCGGTGCGGGTACACGATCCGCACCTCGTCAGCGTGGGTGGCCGGATCGGCCGGGCGAGACAGTTCGGGCCAGAGGTCGCGTGGGGACCAACCGGTCAGCGCGACCAGCGCGTCGCGGTGCCGCGGGTACGGCTGACGGCCGGACAGCCACCGCTGCACGGTCTTCGGATCGACACCGAGGCGTGCTGCAACGTCGACTGCGTCGATGCCGACGCCGCGTAGGGCGCGGGCGAGTGGATGGTTCACGCAACGACTCCGATCGTCGGCGAGACCGCCATCCTAGCCAAGAAGTCCCTAGACGTCCTACGGCGTGGTTCCGCGTCCGTTACGCAACGTGGAGAGTCAAGTGAGCAACCACGACAGAACTGGGCGGACGGGCAACGATGACGAAAGACGACCGCATCGACGGGGCGGCGGCGCGAAGGTCTGCGGATCGGCTGGCGCTCGCGCTCGAAGAGGCCGGTTTTGACGTCGGCCAGGAGTTCCCAGCGCTACACGACGCGATCGGCCGTCAGGGCAAGCCGGTTGTGCGCATCGGCGACGTGTTGCCGCCGATCGCGGATCGGCTCGCCGCCGCGCTGATGACCGGCGCTGCTCCGGAAGGCCAAGCCAAGGAGGACGACAGCAGGTAGCAACTTCGGACCCGTGGGACGGGACGTTCGTTAATCTCCTCGTGTGGAGGAGATCGAACGTGCCCGTGCTCTGGCGCGCCTGTTGCTGGCCGAGTCGATCCCGCGCCGCTGGTCGCATAGCCAAGGTGTCGGACGCAAGGCCGAGACTGTCGCGCACCTGGTCGGTGAGGAAGCTCCGGCGCTAGTGTCCGCTGCCTGGCTGCATGACGTCGGGTATGCGCCCGACCTCGTGGTGACCGGCATGCATCAGCTCGACGGCGCCCGCTACCTGCGCGATGTCGCCGCCGCCGACGATCTGGTCTGCCGGTTGGTCGCCCACCACTCGTGCGCGTTCATCGAAGCCAGGAACCGGAACCTCGCCGACCAGCTTGCGGAGGAGTTTCCGCCCGTCGAGGGCCTGGTGTCGGACGCGCTCACGTATGCGGACATGACGACCAACCCGGTCGGTGAGCAGACCGACGTGAAGCTGCGCCTTGCCGAGATCCTTGCCCGATACGGCGACGGTGACCTCGTCGCCGAGTCGATCCGGGAGGCGAGCCCGCTGATCATCGAATCGGTTCGGATGATCACGGCGGCGCTCAACGAGGGCTGACGCTCAGTCGGTGGGGCAGAGCGATCCCTGTTCGTCGCGGCTCCACCGGCGGCCGGCGCTGTCCAAGAACTCGATCTGTACGGGCTCGGGGTCGACGTACGTCCGTAGCCAGTCCGGCGGCGCGGCCCGCTGGATGGTCTGGCCGGGCGGAACGAGGCCGACGAACTCCGAGCCCGGTTCCTCGTCGTCGCGCGCGGGCATCGGCAGCTCGACGTCGTAGATCGGCATGTCACTCGCGTTGTGGATGTGGAACGCCAGATTGCGGCTGCCGTCGACCTTCCGGGTCAGCTCCACCCACGCACTGATTCGCGCCGCCTGGGCGCGACGTTCATCCTCGGCGCGGTCGGCCTCCCGGTGGTGCTCGCGCCGCAGGAGCAGGAAACCGACCAGGAACGCGCCGACGGTACCGACGGCAGAGAGGACGTCCGCAAACGCGCTGAGCCAGTCGCTATCCAAGGTGCGGGTCCTGCGGCGCGGTCAGGAAACGGTCGAGCCGCATCCGCATCGAGCGATCCATCGGCAGCGCGCCGATCTCCGGTACGGGAATCCAACGGACCTCGGTTGATTCGTTGCTGGTCGTCGGCGTGCCGCCGGTCGGTCTGGCCGCGAAGACGACGGAGAACTCTTGCCGCACTTCGCCGTCGCTGGTGTAGAGGATGACGTGGCGGGGGTCGGTGAAGATGCCGACCAACCCGATGATCTCGACGTCGATCCCCGTCTCCTCGACGGTCTCCCGAATCGCGGTGTCGGGCAGCGACTCGCCGAGGTCCATGGCGCCGCCGGGAAGCGCCCAGTTGCCGTTGTCCGAACGACGGATCAGCAGGATCTCGTCGGCTTCGTTGGTGACGACCACGTTGGCGGACGGGACGAGCGACGTCGCGCGCGGCGCGTCCGGGTCGTCGTAGAAGTCGATGCGCCGTCCCATGTCACCCTCATTCCAACGGGGTCGCGTCGTCCCACACGCGCTCGAAGCTGTCCAGATACGTGGTGACCATGCCGCCGCCGGCCACCCGCCGCAGGTGCAGCACCGGCGCTTGAGATGCGGGAGAGCCGTAGATGTGCGTGTTGACCAGAACTTGATCGTCGGCGCGGTAGATCGAGTTGTAGAGCACGGTGCGATGTAGCCGGAACTCGACGCCCTCCACCCCGCGCAGCGGCCGGTACAACACGAGCGCGTTCTTGATCTTTCCGGCCAGGACGTCGTCGACGCTTTCGTCGGCGCCGCGCTGGGCGACGACCTCGCTCTCTGGGTCACCGAGCAAGATGCGTACGCGGACACCCGCGTCGGCCTTCTGCCGGAAGACTCGCAGGATGCCGGCGTCCTCAGAGACGAACAGACCGCTGTAGACGAGGACGCCGATCTCCTCCTCGGCGTTGTCGAACATGTTGCGCCACAGGTCGGACGGAACGGTCCAGCGGTGCGGGTAGATGTTGATGATCTCGCTCTCGCTGGCACTGGCCACCTGGTCCGTGCTGAGCGCGTCGGGCCACAGGTAGACCTCGTCGACCCCGAGACGCGCGGCAACGGCGTACCGATGGCGCCTGTACGGCGTCCGTCCGCTGATCCACCGCTCGACGCTCTTCGGATCGACGTCGAGGATCTCCGCCAAGCCGGCCGGAGTGAATCCGTGTTCCAACATCGCAGTGCGTAGTCGCTCGTTCGGCATCGTCTTCCCGTCAGGACGTCCCGGCAGCTTGACCACCCTAAGCGAGACGTCTCGGACACGTCCAGCCACGACCTGATCACGTCCCGTTCTCAGAACGCACTCTCAATGGTGTCGATGCGGACCACGCATCGCCGAACCGAGAGGAGATCAGCAAATGGACACCCAGAACTTCACGACCGAGGTCCCGACCTGTGCATGCGGCGCGCAGCTCGGCGCGGGACACCCGACTCTGTGCCGCAAGTGCCTCGCCCGGCTTCGCTGGACCCGCCGGCACCAGCCGCGCGGCTCGCACGGCGGCGCCGACCGGGGCATTCGTACCCGCCGCGCCCGGCGCAACCGCAACGGCGGTGACGCGTGACTATCGCCGTCTCCGCCGTCATCCTGCTCGGCGTCTTCGTCTACCTGCTGTGGCGCTACGCCCGGCTGCCGCTGTGGCAGGCGGCCTTGTGCGCGGCGTTCGGCTACTTCCTCGCCTCGTCGTCCATCGGCCCGGAGATCGGCAACGGGCTGCGCGCCCTGGCCCGCTTCATCGCCGGACTGGAGCTCTGAGGTGGACCGTCCCGCGACCGTCGGGCGGCGCGACTGGTGGGTGATCGTCGGCATGACCGTCGCCGCGATCTCCGCTGCAGTGGCGAGCTTCGCCGGCCTCCGCGGCCTGGCCCAGGTGGCCGGCTGGCCCGACCGGCTCGCCTGGCTCCTGCCGGTCACCATCGACGCCTACGCCATGACGTCGGCCCGCGTGTGGCTCGCCGGAACCCTCGGCAGCAACCGAGCACGCAGCTTCGCCCGAGCCAACGCTATCGGCGCCATCGCCACGAGCATCGTCGGCAACGCCGGCTACCACCTCGCCGCCGCCGACCTCGTCGCGATCTCCTGGCCGATCGTCGTCCTCGTCGGTGCCGTCCCGGCCGCCGTCCTCGGACTGACCGCACATCTGCATGCGCTCAGAACCGTTGCGGCGCCTGACATACAGCCGACTCCTGCCGCCCAGGGCCGTCCCGAGGCCCGTACCCGAGTACGGACCCGGCGCCCGAAGCATCGCACCGATGCCGCGCTGCTGAACGCTGCGCGTGAGGTCGACGCCCAGCACCGCGCCGCGCACGACGGACGCCCCATCACCCGAGACGCGCTGCGGTCGGCGCTGCGCGTCGCCGGACCCAAGGCAACCGAACTACGGCGCCAACTCGCCGCCGAAACCGCTGACAGCACCGACCGAAAGGAGGCTCGAACCCGCCCATGACCAACCAACCGCACATCCCGCGCCCGACCATCGACCAGGAGGCCGTCCTCGCTCACCTGCATGCCGCCCGACAACGGCCCACGCCGGTCACCATCTGGACCGCCATCGGCGACATCCCCGTCATGCTCGCTGAGATCGACCGCATCGCCCGACTGTTGACTCGCACCCGATGGGACTTCGCCGACCTGCTCGCCGCCGCCCGCGCGACCATTGCCGCCGACCACGACGGCGAGCCGGACCCGCTGACATATCTCCGCGACGCGGTTGCCGAGCACCGAGCCTGGACGCCGCCCGAAGACGGCGAGCTCGCCGAATGAGGGCCTACGGACGACGGCATCGCCGCTGGAGTCGCCGCAACCCGCAACCGTTGCTGCTCGTACCCGACGAACCGTTGCTCATCGCCGGCCTGGCCGGACTCGGGCGAGCCCTTTTCCGGTACCGGTCCGAACTCGCTCCGGTCACCGCCGGACTCACGCTCGCCGTCGCCGGACTCGTCCTGCACCACACCCACCCCGGCGCGTGGCCGGTGGTCGCAATCCTCACAGCCGTCGCCGCACTGGCGGCCGGACTGCGCGGGATGACCTGGGGCCTCACCCGCACCGAGGAACGCGGGTACGCCGCGACAACGACCACCGTCGCGGGAAGCTGGCTCGCCGCCGCGACGGCGCTCGGCCCCGGCCGGACTCCGCTACCCACCGTCCTGATCGTTGCCCTGGTCGCGCTCGGCGTCCCGTGGTGGGCGCACCGGCGGCGCCGAGCCCGCGTCCGGGTCGACCGCGTCATCCACGCGTGGCCCAGCCTCGCGGAAGCGGTCGGCCTCGACGGATCGCGGGTCATGTCCGCCGTCGTGGACACCTGGGGCTGGCGTGCCCGGATGAAGCTGCGCGCCGGACAGAGCGTCGCCGACGTCGTGGCTCGCGTGCCGGCCATCGAATCGGCCTTGGGTACTCGGCCCGGCGCGGTCCGCGTCGAACAGGACCCGGCGCACGCCGGTCGCTGCACCGTGCGGGTCGTCGCCGTCGACCCGCA
>NZ_JBEZXZ010000192.1:16181-17341 GCF_040638275.1 Actinoplanes sp. NPDC026623
GGGCGCGCCCGCCCCCATTCTACCCGGCCGGGGCCACCCCGCCCGCGGCGCCCCCCCACCAACCCCCCCGGCCGCCCGCGGGGCGCGCCCCCGGGGGGGGCGCCCCCGCCCCCCCCCACGCCGGCGCGATCCCGTGGCCCGGCCCGAAAGCCCGATCGCTGGCCGACCCGATCGAACTCGGCGTCTTCGAGGACGCGACGACCGTCCGGGTGCCTCTGCTGCGGCGGCACGCGTTGATCGGGGGCACCACCGACTCGGGCAAGAGCGGCGTGCTGAACGTCGTCCTCGGCAACCTCGCCGCCTGCTCTGATGTCGTCCTGTGGGGCATCGACCTGAAAGGCGGCATGGAACTACGGCCGTGGGCACCCTGCCTCGCCCGGCTCGCGACCACCCCGGACGAGGCAACCCGACTACTCGCCGACGCCGTCACCATCCTCGACGCCCGCGCCCACGCATCCAGCCACGACAACAGCCGCGTCTGGGAACCCACACCGCAAGCACCGGCGCTGGTCGTCGTCATCGATGAGTACGCCGAACTCGCCGACACTGCGCCGGCCGCCGTCGCGCACGCTGAATCCATTGCCCGGCGCGGCCGGGCGGTCGCCGTCGACCTGCTCGCCGCGACACAACGCCCGACACAGAAGGCCATGGGCGGCGGAGCGCTGCGCTCACAGATGAGCGTCCGCGTCTGCCTCCGAGTCCGCGAGCGCCGCGACGTCGACCTCATCCTCGACAAGGGCATGCTCGCCACCGGCTGGCACGCACACACCCTCGACGCACCGGGCAAGTTCTACGTCCTCGCCGACGGACACAACCAACCACGCCGCGCCCGCGCCTACCTGGTCACCGACGACCACGTGCGAGAGACAGCCGCCCGCTACGCCGACCAGCGACCCGACCTCGACCCGCTCTCCCTTGCCGCGCTCGACCGGCCACCGCGCGCGCTCGAACCGCCGAAGGCTGTCGATGACGACCCGGAACAAGCGCTCCTGACCGCGCTCGGCCAAGCACCCGACGACGGCCTCAGCATCGCGGAACTCATCGACACGACCGGCATGCGACGCACCTGGATCTACGACCGACTCCAAGCACTCGCCGCCGCCGGCCGCGCCCGGCAGGTCAGCCGCGGGCGCTGGCGGGCCTGAGCCGATCGTCCGCGC
>NZ_JBEZXZ010000193.1:0-17266 GCF_040638275.1 Actinoplanes sp. NPDC026623
AAAAGCAACCACCCAATACGGCCCCAACCCCCGGCCGGCCCCCCCCCACCCCTACCAATCTGCACCTTGCACCCATACCCCTCCGTTGGACCCAACCGCAGGCGGCGCCGGGCTGCCCCGGGCGCCTCTTCCTTCATGCTTCCCGCGCCGAACCGATCACACGTGAGCGGGGTCGGCGATGACCACAAACGTCGGCGGCTGACCCTGATCACGGCGCACTTGTGGCGTGCCGGGTGGCAGGGCCGGAGCCAGAGCCTCGAACACGAGGTTCGCGGAGATCATTTCGTAGTCCCGGAAATCCTTCGTGGCGAGCAGCCAGAACCCGCCCTCGGCCAGCGGCGCGACCTCCTGGAACGCGCCGGTGGCAGCGAGTGCGGGCACGCCGCCGAGCCGATCACCCACCTCCTGCGCGGCGATCGTGAGCCAGGAGTAGCCCCGTAGCCGCTCACGGGTCCGGGGAATCGACTCTTGCGGATCACGGTTCTCCCGTCCCGACCAGCGCTCCAACGCCGTCCGGCCCTTGTCCCGCCAGTACTCCACCTGACCGAAGCTCGGGTTGAGCCGGTCCGCGGCCTGCCGAATCGCGGCGAGCCACCGCTGCTGCCCGGCGAGGCCGGAAACCGGGTCGGTGAACTGGTCGGCAGGCACCTGAGCGTCCAGGATCAGCCAGCCGGGCGTACGCCGCAGCGGCCAGGCGCTGACGAACAGCATCCGGTCGCCGAGGAAGCCACCCTCGTCGAACCGGCCGATCCACACCGTGACCTTCCAGAACGGCAGATCGGCCAGTTCGGCCCGCAGCCACGCCCACCCTTCGTCGCTGAGATGCCGCCACTCACTGCTCGGGTAGCCCCCGTCGATCGAGCGTGCGACCTCGATGAGTCCGTACAGCTCGCCGGGTCTGCCATGCGGACCGTCCGAGAAAGGGTCGAGCCGGGTGGCCGCCGGCAAGCCGGCGAGTTCCGCCCGTTCGGCCGGCGCCAAGGCACTGGTCAAGGTGTCGAACCAGGCGTACGCCGCCTCGCCCAGCGGGCCTCGGCTGGAGTCGACGTTCAGCTGGACATCGAGCGTGAAGTAGGTCATTGAACCCTCCTGCCCCGTCATGCCACCGGGACTTCCCCCAGAACGCGGAAGGGAATTAGCCACGGGCTTCCGCTGAAGGGATCCTTAGGCTCCTGGAATTCCTTCCACTGTTTCTCCCAGAAGCCGGCCTTCGGGGCTTCCGGAGCCTGGCTGGGCGAGGGCGCCGGCGCCGGCAGTTTGATGACGATGTTGTATCCCTGCATACCCTCCGCCGCGCGGCCCTTGAAGGTCTTGCTTTTCCAGGTTGCCATCTGCGGTTCGTCCTCGCGCCGCCCGTGGGTCCAGTAGACGATCACACCGTCGTACTCCGGGCCCCGGACCCGCCCGCCGTGGCGGGAATTATCTGTAAGTAGAGTACTATTACTGGGATTGTCCGGATTGGGCTGAAGCAGCCGTGTCGGTAGCGCCGGACCGCGCTCCATGTTTTCTCCCGGGTGTTGCCACTCGAACACGGAGATGTACCAGTCGAGGTCCGTCGGGCCCTTCGCCTCCGCGCCGGTGGCTCCCACTTTGCCTTCGGCGCCGTCGCCGCCGGCGGTGTGCTTGACCTCCCAGATATACCACTCATCTTTTTCCGGGTCGTAACCCACGATGTCGGCATATCCGTCTTCTCCGGTGTCCCTCTTGGACTTGGATGCGCGCTCGATCCTGAATTCCATGGTGATGTACCAGGTCGGGTGCCAGGCCGTCAGCCACTCCGCTGCCTGCAGCTGAGCCGCGTTGTGCTTGAGGCTGTACTTGTCGCTGTCATCACCCGGCGGCTTCGGGCGCCCCTTACCGCCGCTGCCGCGCTTGGGCTTCTTGGTGCCGTCCAGCCCGCGGCCGGTGATGCTCTCGTACTCTTCCCGAGTGATCAGGCCGTTGGCGATCTCCTCCGGAATCAGGCCACTGGGATCGGACGAGGCGATCGGGTTGTCGCCGGCGTAGGTGTAGCCGCCCAGCTGGTTCGGGTCGGTCAGCTCCAGGATCGGGTCCGGGCTGATGAATCGGCCGAGTGCGGGGTCGTACTTGCGGGCACCGAGATCGGTGTATCCGGTGACGGCGTTCTTCGGGGCGCCGAGATAGCCCCGGGTCGTATCCGGCCAGGCCGCCGGGTTCGGGCTGCCTCGCGTTTCACCGTACGGCTTGTACTGCTGGCGCGACACCGCCTGGGTGGTGGTGTCGACGGTCAGGCCGGCCGTGCCCAGCGGATCGTTGAACAGGTAGAACGCCCCATCGCCACCGGGCAGCGTGGACCGCATCGCGACGGCGTAACCACCGCCGCCGTGGGTGTAGGTGCGGACCGCGCCGAGCACCACCGCCGGACTGACCGCGGTGTTGACCACGACCTGGGTGTCGCCGGCGAACAGCGTGGTCCGGCCGGGGTCGCGGCGGATCAGCTGCTTGCCGTCCGCGTCGTACAGGTACTCGGTCGTGCCGCCGGCGGCGCCGGTGCTCACCACCTTGGCGAGCCGGCCCTCGCTGTTCCAGCTCAACGTCTGGTTATTGCCGCTGCTCGCGGTGCGGCTGAGCAGGTTGCCGGCGACGTCGTAGACCAGACTCGTCGGGTCGGCGCCGCCACTGGTCGCGGTCAGCGTGTGCGGCTGAGCGCCGGTCCGGTTGCAGCCGGTGGTGCATCCGTTGGTGAACTTCGTGGTGGTGTCGGCGCCGCCGCTGACGGAGTGGTCCACTGCCTGGGTGCGGTTGCCCACCACGTCGTAGGCGAAGGTCTGCCAGTACGCCCCGGCTCCGGTCGCCACCGTCCCGGTCGACGGGGTGTCGGCGCAGGTCGACGACGACGCGGTCCACGCCTCGACCAGCCGTTTGAGGGTGTTGTAGCGGTAGCACTGGGCGTCGGTGACGGTGTTGCCGCTCTCGGTCTGGTCGTTGACGACCGACAGCGGGTTGCCCGCCTCGTCGTACCGGTAGGTGGTGTGGTCGACGACCGGCCCGAGCCCCTTCGAACGCGAGATGGTGCGCGCGGAGAGCCGCAGGGTCTCCTCGTCGTACGCGTAGATGGCCTCGACCGGATTGGCGGAGGTACCCATCGTCACCTTGGACGGCTTGCCGAAGTCGGTGTAGATGGTGTTCGCGACGTAGAGGTCGATGCCGGACGACTTGGTCGGCGAGCCCAGAGCGTTGTGGCTGTAGGTGATGGTCTCGCCGGGCAGCCCGCCGACCGCCGGGTCGTCCTGCTGAGCCAGCTTCTCCTCGGTGTCGGTGTAGCGGAAGTCGGTCTCGTACTCCACGGGGAGCGGACTCTCCACCGACGGCAGCGTGACCTTCTGCCCCAGCGGGTTGCCCATCGTCGAGTAACCGGTCACCGCGACGGTGTAGCCGCCGGTCACGCCGCTGACATAGCGCGTCGACGAGGTCGGCAGACCGATCCGCAGGGTGTCATAGGTCCAGGAGGCGAACTTGAAGTTGCTCTTCGACCGGTCGGTACCGGTCAGCTTCCGGCCGAGCAGGTCATAGGTGTAGTCGAGCTGGATACCCCGGGTGTCCTTGGTGCTGACCAGGTTGCCCGCGTCGTCGTAGGCCGTGAATGTGGAGCCGGTGTCCGGGTCGGACTGCGAGGACTGACGGCCGCGCAGGTCGTACTTGTACGACCAGACCGCGTTGTCCGGGCCGGTCACGGTCGCCTGCTGGCCGCCGGGCGTGTACGTGTACTTGATGCTCTGGCTGACTCCGCCGCTCGCGGTGAACCCGCTCGTCGGGTCACCGGTCAGCGTCGGCCAGGTGGTGTACTGGTCGAGTTGCGTGCGCTGGCCCCGGGCGTTCACCGTCTCGGTGATGGCGACCCCGCCCTGTGGCGGGACAGTCGTGGTCTTGTCACCCGCGTACGCGGTTCGGGTGTGAGCCGTCTCGACGCCGTTGTGCTGGGCGGTCGACTGGGTGGCCCGGCCCATCCCGTCGTAGTCGGTGACGGTGGACGCCGGGATCGACACCTGTGACAGGTGGTCGGAAAGCAGCGAATCGGACGGGGTGCCGGCCGCCGCGTAGCCGTCGTTGGTGAGCACCTTCCAGCCGTGCGAGTCGTACTGCACGTCGTTGCCGATGACAGTGCCGTTCTCCCCGGTGCCCTGGCTTTCCAGCGTGCGCAGCAGGGCGTCGCTGAGCACCTTGCTGACGCTGTACTGACCGTTGTCCAGCAGCGATTTCGTGGTGACCACGCTCGGCCCGGTCGCCGAGGGCCGGTACTCGTAGACGATGCTGGGCGGCGCCCCCGCGGCCCGGTTCTGGTTCGCCAGCCAGACCTCGGTGAGCCGGCCCAGCGCGTCGTACTTCATCGAGCTATGCGCCCCGGCCACGTCGGTCGCGGCCAAGGGCAACTGCCGCCCTGGGTTGCGGGTCTCCGTGACGAGCTGGCAGTCCTTGCTGGACACCGTCACCGCCGAGCAGTCCACACCGGGATTGACGGTGGTGACGGTGGTGACGGTGGACGGCAGGGCGCCGCCGGCCGGGCTGCGCCGGGTGTAGACGGTTCGCGCGATGCTGGTCGTGCCGTCGGCCGCTTTCGAGTTGGGCGTGCCGGTGATGGACGTGACCCGGCCGTACGAGTCGTACGTGAGCGTCTTCTCGGTGACGAACGCGGTTGCGGTGGCACCCGAACTCGCGGTGGCCTGTTGCATAGCGGTGGCGTGACCCTTGGTGTCGTACGCAATCTTCACGTGGGTCAGCAGATTGCCGGACACGGTGGCTCCGGCGCCGTCGCAGTCCTGATCCGTGCCGATCGACTCGGCGAGCAGCACCACGGTGGCGACGGGTCCGTCAATGTAGCGGTTGAAGGTACAGCTCGGAGCATTGCCGGCGGCACCGGTCTCACCACGATCGGCGGTCTGCACCGGCATGCCGGTGGTGCTCTGGCCGAGCGCGGTGTTGTAGAAGGTCGCGCTCTCGGTCTTCCGCCAACCGTATGAGGTCTTGGTTCGGGTCAACGTCTTGGCGGGACGCACCATCTGCGCGGTCAGCGCGGGCAGGCCGCTGCGCGCCCGGGTGGCGGTCGGCCCGATCTGCGTCGGCACAGTGACCGTGGCGGAATCGAGCGTGCCGCCCGCCGCGGTGTATTGCTCGCTCTCGAAGACCATGCCGGCGTACACATTGTTGTCGGCGACCGTGACCGTGCCGTCCTGGCTGTTCAGGGCCGGCGCCGAGCGGGTGCCGCCGCCGGGCAGGGTGTCCCCGTTCATGCCGAGGAAGTAGTAGCTGCGGGCCAGCGTCTTCTTGTCGTAGACCTGCTTGCCGTCGGTGTAGTGGAAGACGCTCGGGTCACCGGTGCGCGTCTCCACCACCGGGTAACCACGGAACTGGCCCCAGGTGCGGTTCTTCGCCTTGACGAGCTCGTTGTCGTCGTAGTGCCAACCCGGCTTGCCGACATAGGTGTACTCGGTGACCAGCCTCGGCTGGGTGCCGTCCTGATAGCGGTTGTTGTTGTCGATCGTGGCCACCCGGGTGACCGGGTGGGTGTAGAACCAGTCGATCATCGGCCGGGGCTGGCTCTCCGGCGTCCAGTAGACGGGGAAGCAGCCGGTCGTGTTGGTGGAGGCGAACTTTTGGGCCGCGGTGTCCTTGTCGTCGCTCAGGTCGCTCTTGGGCAGCCCGGAACAGGTCGGGGTGCTGTAGTCGACAATGGTCTCCGCGCCGGTCTCGCTTACGACGTTCTTGATACGGGTGTGGTACATCAGCGGCAGGCCCGGAATGGTGCCGACCCGGTTCGCGATCTGAATGGGGTAGAACGTGATGGGCAGGCCGGCGATGTCGGCGGTCGCCCCGCCCAGCCGGTCGAGGCCCGAGTGCTTGATCGAGTCCAGCCACAGCGTGGGTGCGTGATCCCCGCCGTCCGGGAACGTCTGGGTGAGGTCATACCGGCCGAGTGGCTTGCTGACGCCGTCCACCGTCACGTGGGTGGTAATCGCGGTGAGCCGAGTACGGATCCAGAAGGTGGGCTGGTGGTTGCGGCAGTCGGTGGCGCCCGCGGCGCAGTTCAGGTCGATCGGGGTATCTGGCCAGTACTCCGGGTGAGAGACCGAGAACTGGCTGTCCGAGCAGGTGTTACCGGCCGGGAGTCCGGGAAGGCAGCGCTCCGCGGTCTCGAACTTGATCTGCTCCGGCGCGGTGCCGGCGTAAACCGTCGAGGCGGTCATCCCGTAATCGATGCGCCGCAGCGTGCCGCCGCGGATGTAGGAGACCACGTCGTTCTTCAGGTTGAAGCCGTAGTGGCCAGTCTCGGTGGCGTAGTAGTACGCCATCGCGTTGCCGTCCAGGTCCACGGCGTAGTCGAGGTTGAAGCGGTAACCCAGCACACAACTGGTGTCGGCGAAGGTGGTGCTTTCCGGGCAGTCGGCCGCGCCGGCGTGCGCCTTGTACACCGGCACGGTGTAGACCGACTTGGTCTCCTCCTTGCCGGAGGCCCAGCCGGGCAGCCGGTTCAGGCCGAAGTAGTACCGCACCCCGAACTTCGTGACCCGGAAGTACTCACCGTTCCTCGTGCCGTTCGTCGCATCGAAGAGATTCTCGATCTTGATGCTGGCGTCGTCCTCGGCCGGGCGGAAGGTCTTCGCCGTCGCGTCCCAGACGATCGCCGTGGAGACGCCGTTCAGCGACATCGTCAGCACCTGCCCGGCCCAGCACAGATCGCCGCTGTCCTTGTCGGCGCCCGAGCCGGAGACATCACCGCAGCTCTTGTAGCTGCGCTCGATGTAGCTCTCGGTCGACCCCCAGCCGTCACCGATCCAGGAGGACTGGTTGTTGGTCCCGGAGGTGCGCGCGTCCTGCGACGCCGAGTTGTAGTCGAGCGCCATGCTGGGCGCCAGCGAGCCGATGGGCGGCGGGATGGCGATCGGATAGCTGTAGGTGAAGGAGCCGGTGTTGCCGCTGACCGACCAACTGCCGCCCGGCGACAGGCTGGTGGCGCCGTAGTCGCCTTCCGAGCCCTCGGCGTCCGACGTCGCGGCGAGGACCATGACGCCGCCCGTCGCCTTCGCGGCGGCCGCGCCGGTCAGCGACACCTCCGCGGTCAGCGGGCTGCCCGCCGAGGTGCGCACCGGCGTACGGGTCTGGCATCGCGGCAGTTCCGGGGTGGTGAGCGCACACTCCGGCAGGCGGACCAGGCGCAGCCGGTAGGCGTAATCGCCGCCGTACGCCTGCCGGAACGTCGAGGCGTCCACGCTCACGCCCACCGGGCCGGCGGCATCGCCGCTGCTCAGGCTGAACAGCACGCCACGGACGCCGGCGGCCCGCGCGGTCGCCTGGCCGGCGGTCACCACATGCACCTGATTCGGCCCGGAGCCGGAGGCCGCGGCCGACAACGCGACCGGAGAGTCGCCGGCCTTGGCCCAGGCCCCGGACACTCCAGCAGCCGCCGACCGGTTCGCCGCGCCGGAAGCCAGCTGGACGGTCGCCTGTGCCGCACCGGGGAGCTTCGCTTTCCCGGACGGGTCGAAACGGGAGTAGGTTCTGATCTTGGCGGGTGGGCTCACCGGCTTCCGCTTCGCCGTCAGAGGCACCCGTTGCTGAGCAGGCGGTTGGGGAAACGCCGGGCTCGGCGGTTTCGCAGCGGCGCCGGTCGGCACCAGGAACGCCGATCCCGGTATCAGCAGGAGAGCCATAACGGCTCTGGCGATTCGTCGTCGACCAGTTGCCGTGCTGGCTCCCTGACCGTTCTTGGACAGCATACGTAGAACCCTCCCCCGTACTACCCGCCACCGGCCGGCAAGAGCAGGTACCGGCGGCTCGCTCGCCTCAGTTCGAAGATCATCGCTTCGACGCCAAGGTACGCAGGGGCGGACCGACTGTCCATAGTGCAGCCCGCACTGGCGCCTCCACAGTGGCTCGACGCAAATCGCACTTGGGACAGGGCGCCCGAAACGGCCTCACCTGGGCTGGAACCGCGGATTCTGGGATCCGGCTACGGCGCCCGGTCGTCGGTGCGAGGCCGCGGCGTGGCTGGGTGGACGCTCGGTGAGGTGCTGGGCGTGGCCCGGCGAACGCGCCTCGGCGCCGTGCTCGTGACTTGCGACGAGGACAACGACGCGTCGGCGCGAGTGATCGAGACGCACGCGGGCCGTCAACTCCTCCGCCGCGGATGAGGCGGCGACCGGGTTCGCCGCCCCATCCTTGAGTTGCGGACCAGGACGAACGAGCAGGGGTTTGGGATGACGACCAGAAGCGAACTGACCGACGACGAGTGGAGGTCGGTGCTCGAGGGCCCGACCAGCGCGGGCCTGATCGTGATCACCGCGGCGCGCGGCGGCATGTTCCGCGAGACGATAGCCATGTCGAAGGCGTACGCGGAGGCACGCGCCCAGCACGGTCAGAGCGCCTTGCTCGACGATATCGTGTCCACCAAGCCCAAGGCGGACCACACGCGGTACAGCTCGATGGCGGAGGTCCGGGAGAACGGCCTGCGGCACGTGCGAGAGGCGGTGGCCGTCCTGCAGAGCAAGGCGACCGCCGAGGAGGTCGACGAGTACCGCCGGTTCGTCGTCGCGCTGACGCACCGGGTGGCGGCCGCGCACCGCGAGCACGGGCAGGACGTGAGCCCGGCCGAGCAGGAGGCCATCGATCAGATAGCCGAGGCCCTCGGCACGCCGGCGACCGCAGGCGACCCGGCCCAGGAGTAATCGCGGCCGGCGGGCTGCGCCGCCGGTCGGGCCCACTCGTCCGGCATCTCAGTCTCCGATCGTGGCCGTCAGCAGACCGAGGCACATCTCGTCGCTGGTGCCGTCACCCCACACCACGTATCGCGGCGCAAGCCCGCGTAGCTGCGGCAACAACCGGCGCAGCCCGGCATCGTGGGTGCAGGTCACCCGGACCGTGTCGCCCGGCTTCAGGCGTACGGGTGCGGCCAGCGGCCGGAGCAGTTGATCGTCGAAGTTGAACGACGGGACGTCGAGCAGGGTCTGCGCCCCGGCGGTCCCGGGGTTGATTTCGATCTTGATGGCGCGACCGAGGAGGTGCATGTGTCCCAACGCCGCGTAGACCGTCATGGGCCGCGGCACCGGGATGTCGCAGTGCTGGGTGTCGCCGGGCACCGGCGTGCCCGCGCTGCAATCGTCGACCAGGCGCGACTCGGTGCGCCCGACGCCGGGTCCGAAGCGCCGGGTGACGTCCGCGACCGCGGCGGCCCGGTCGCACAGCGGGCCGGACTCGCCGGCGGCGCAGGGCAGCTCGGTCGGCGCCTGCAGCGGCAGGATTTCCAGCGGCTTGGTGGCGGCGGTGCCGGCCGTCAGCCGCAGCCGCACGCCGGACCGGTCCGTCGCCCCGGCGCGGCCGCCGGTGGCGAGCAGGTTGTAGTGGATCTGCAGGACCAGCAGGCTGCCGGCCCGCAGCGGGAATCCGACGTCCTGCCGCAGCACCGTCTCGGTGCCGTTGGGCGTCCAGGTGTCGACCCACGCCGACGGGTGCTCGTCGTCGACGCTGCCGTCGCCGAAGCAGGTCCAGCCGTCACCCGGTGTCCGGGCATCCACCGCGCGGGCCTCGGACGCCGCATCGGGCGGGACGGCGAAGACGATGGCGTGGTGCACGATCGGCACGTTCTGCGGCTGGAACTGGGTTCCGGTCAGGAACGCCGGCCCGCTCAGCTTCGGATCGATCAGCAGGCAGCGGTATTCGTCCGTGCCGCCGTCCGGCGCCGACGGCGCGTAGGGCCGCTCCATGGTGAGCTGGAGGAACCGTTCCCCGGGCCGCAGCGGCTGGGCCGGCGCTGGGGAGGAGCCGCCGTGGCCGGCATGCGGGCTCGCCGACGGGACCGAGGCGGCGCCGCCGCCCGGCGAACAGGCGGTGACCGCGACCGTCGCGGCCGCCGCCGCGACGGCGACCATCCGCACCGACCGTATTCGTGTGGTCATGATGCCTCCATGCTGCTCGTCGCCGGGGTCATTCGCTACGGGCGGTTTCCGGGCCGGTGATGCGATCGAGCAGCGGGAGGGTCGACGCGATGATGCCGAGGCAGGCCGCGAGCCCCACGGCGACCGTGGCGTAATAGCCGGGGCCGGGCGCGATCAGCGTGTAGCCCATCTGCGCCTTGAGGAACAGCTGCGCGCTGAGCAGGCCCACCCCGATCGCGATCGCGGCGACCGTGAGCATCGGCACGGCGCTCTCGAGCGCGACGACCCGGTGCAGGATCCGCACCGGCGTGCCGCTGAGGCGCAGCAGGCTGAACGGGCGCTTGCGTTCGTTGAGGCCGCCGACCACGCTGACCGCGAGGCTGCATCCGGCGATGGCGAGGCTGGCCACTATGATCACGTCGGCGAGTTGCTGCCAGCCGTGCAACGTGTTGGCGAACGCCGACTCGAAGTCGCCGGGCACGCTGGGCGCCACCCAGTAGGTCGGGTAGGCCAGCTGGAGGACGGTGCGCGCGTGCTCGATGGCGGTGACCGAACCGTCCGTCAGGACCACGACCGACTCGATCGGCAGCCGCTGAAGGTCGGCGACCGCCACGGGGGAGGCCGGCCAGACCCGCGTGGAGTCGGCCGACTCGCGGAACGGGATGAACTCGTCCGCCACCACCGCGACGGTGGCACCGGCCGCGCACCTGCCGTATTCCGCCGGGATGTCACCGCAGGCGACCACCGAGGGCTCGCCCTCCTTGCCGGGATTGGCGCGGAGCACGGTCGCCGACCGCACGCCGGGGATCGAGCGCAGCTCGGCCAGGACCGGTCCGGGTTCCGGCGGCGTCCCCTCGAAAAAGCGGGCGGAGATGGTGCCGGCGTCGGTCGAGCCGACCGGTGCCGGACCGCGTTCGGCGACGATGGTGGTGATCACGCCGCTCGCCACGCTGGTGATGAAGAGCGCGAGCATGATGCCGCTGATCGCCCGGAAACCCGCCTTCGGGTTGTCGGCGAGGCGCCGGGCGGCGATGAGCGTGGTCGGCCCGGTCGAGCGCCGCGCCATGACCCGGGCGCCCAGCATGGTCAGCAGGGGGCCGGCGAATATCAGCCCGGCCATGATGAGCAGCATCCCGGGCAGGAACACCGCCGTCTGGCCGTCCGAGGTCTCGGGCATTGGGCCGACCAGGAAGAACGCCAGCTCGGCGAGGCCCAGCAGGAGCGGGATCAGCCGGTACCAGCTTGGCGGGCGCGGCGTCACCCGCCGGGTGACGCCGAGCGGGGAGACCCGGACGCGGTGCAGCGAGACCGCCGCCGCGAGCGCGGCGCCGACCGGGACGCCGACGGCGACCAGCAGGATGTTCGGCACGCTGAGCGACATGTCGCTGGTGAAGAACCGGTCGCCGGTGAACGGGATCCGCGCGAGCGGGCCACGGAGGGCGAGGAACACCAGGAACCCGAGGGCGGTCCCGGCGACGGCGGCGGTGGTCGCCTCGATCGCCGCCACCGCCGAGATCTGCGCCGGCGTCGCGCCGACCAGCCGCATCGCGGCGAATCGCTGCTCCCGGCGGGCGGCGCTGAGCCGGGTGGCCGTACCGATGAAGATCAGGACGGGGAAGAGCAGCCCCGCCACGATCACCCCCATGATCAGATCCACCATGGTCTCGGGTATCGCGGGGGTGTTGTCGCCGATGCTGGTGAGCCGCCTGGCGTGCGGCAGCTCGGCGACCCGGTCGGGTGCTCCGCCGACGATGATCGCCAGAGAGTCCGGGGACCCCAGGGCCGCGTCGCCGATGGTGCCCAGGTCGCGCCCCGGATAGCGGGCACCGAGCTGGTCGCCGGGGTTGGCCGCCAGCAGCCGCTGCAACGCCGGCGAGGCGTAGAACTCGCCCGGCCCGGGCACCGCGGGAATGCCGATCGGGGTCGGCGATCCGGGTCCCGTGGCGGCGACGTCGATGCGATCGATCTGCCTGCCGTGGAAGAAGTCCTCGCGCGAGGAGAACCACAGCGGATCACCGCCGCCGGCGCCGGCCGAGGGGTCGGGATAGAGCGCCGCATAGCGGGTGAGCTGGGCGTTGACGGCGTTGACCCCGGCGAAGGTGGCGAGCAGCAGCCCGGCGCCCACGGCAACGGCGGCGGCGATCAGGACGAGGCGGGTGAGCGCCTCCCGGCCACCGGCGACGGCGAGGCGCAGCCCGAAGCCGATCATGAGGGGATCCGGTCCGGCGCGTTGACCCGGCCGTCGCGGACGGTGACCTCGCGGTCCGCGTACGCCGCGACCCGGGGCTCGTGGGTGACCAGGATGACCGTGGTGCCCTGCTCGCGGGCGGCCGCGACGAGCTGATCCATGACCTGCTCGCCGGTGAGCGAGTCGAGCGATCCGGTCGGCTCGTCGGCGAAGAGGACCTCCGGAGCCGCCATCAGGCCCCGGGCGAGCGCGACGCGCTGCGCCTGGCCGCCGGACAGCTCCCCCGAGCGGCGCTGCTGCATGCCGTCGATGCCGAGCCGCTCGAACCAGCCCTGCGCCCGGCGCAGCGCCTCCGGACGGCGGACGCCGCTGAGCAGCAGCGGCAGCGCGACGTTCTCCGCGGCGGTGAGCTCGGGGACGAGCTGTCCGAACTGGAACACGAACCCGAAGTGGTCGCGGCGCAGCCGGCTGCGGTCGGCCTCGTTCAGGGTGTCCACCCGCGCCCCGCCGAAGAGGATCTCGCCGGAGTCGGGCACGAGAATGCCGGCCAGGCAGTGCAGCAGCGTCGACTTGCCCGAGCCGCTGGGGCCCATGATGGCGAGGATCTCGCCGGACTCGACGGCGATGTCCGCGCCGCGCAGCGCCGGGGTCGCGCCGAAGGAGAAGACCGCGTCGCGCGCCTCGATCGCGATGGTCATGGCCGCACCGTGCTTCGCAGCGCGTCCAGCCGGGCGCCGGTCATGTCGATCCAGCGCAGGTCCGCCTCCAGGTGGTAGAGGCCGTGGTCGGCGAGCAGCGCGTCGACGAGGCCGCCGGCGCGCTTCACCTCGGTGAGCTCGCGCATCCGCTGCAGGTGGGCGCTGCGCTGGGTGTCGAGATATTCGGCGGCGGGCCGGTCGAGCATCAGCGCGAGCACGACCTTGGCGAAGAGCACGGTCTGCAGGTGCGGCTCCGGCTCGACGGGCTGGGTCAGCCACTGGTCGAGCTCGGTCGCGCCGAGCTCGGTGATGAGGTAGCGCTTGCGGTCGGGCCCGTCGCCGGGGCCGACCTCGCTGATCACCACCTTGCCGTCCCGGGTCAGGCGGCTGAGGGTCGAGTAGACCTGCCCGAACGGCAGCGGCTTGCCCCGGCCGAAGTAGGTGTCGTAGTCACGTTTCAGGTCATAGCCGTGGCTGGCTTCCCGCTCGAGCAGGCCCAGGAGGGTCAGAGGAACGCTCATGGGGCGAGACTACACCGGAGGTATACCTCGCGTATATATCCACGGCGAGTCCGGTCGGAGACGGGCCGTTCCGGCCGCCGTCGACGGCGTATCGAGCTATGGGGCCACTGCGGGCGATGCGGCGCTCGGGGCCGGCGGCTTGCGGCGGCGCTTGGCGCGGACGACCCGCACGGCGGACGAGGCGTGCACGTAGATGCTGCGCCGATCCTCGGCGTAGGCCAGGTGGACCTCGATGACCTCGTTGTGTGCCGGGTCGACCCGGGACACCCGGTATTTCTCGCCGCCGGAGACGATCAGGTCACCGGTGCGGATGTGCGACGGCGATTGCAGGATCATCAGCCGGCCGACCACGCTGCCCAGCCCCACCCTCGGAAGCTTGGATATCCATTCCGCGGAGGTCGTCGCGGTCATGCGGCGGCCCGATCGCACAACCGCCATGATGTCCTCCAGCAATCCGCACCGATAACCCTGTTCCTGTTATCGGCCGGCCGCGGCCCGGTCACGATCATCCTTCCGGCCCGTTCCGGCTGACCGAGTGGGCCAGGCGGAACGGGCCGGCGGGAGACTCGTCAGCTGCCGCTGAGCGCCGAACCCGTCTCGAGCAGCGACTTGAGGTCGCTGAGCACCCAGGCCCAGCCGCCGCCACCGGCCTCGTCCAGCGGCGAGCCCGCCACCATCGTCGCCGTCGCCGGGGCGTCGACGAGTTCGTGGGTGATGGTGAGCCGGCAGACGCCGGGCTGCGACTTCAGCTCCTCGATCAGGTAGGTCAGCTTCGTGAACGGCTCGGCCGCCGTCGTCGGGTCCATGAGCATCCGCCAGGTCTGCACCAGCAGCCGCGGCGGGTCGCTCTCGACCACCTCGCCGTCGACGATCGTGTCCGGGATCGGGAAGCCGTTCTGCCGGCCGAACTCGCGCATCTCCTCGGTGGCCTCGGACCGGTAGGCGCCGCCCGGCTTGAGCTCGTAGTAGGCCGGTGCCGCGTAGCCGTACTTGCTCGTCCACTCGGGTTCGGTGATCGCGGCCCAGATCTTCTCCGGGGCCGTCTTGATCCACACGCGGTAGACCTGGGTGGTGTCGGTCATGACTCGTCCTCCAACGATCTTTTGAGGTCAACGAGCGCCGTCACGTGACGCTCGGTGTACTTGTCGATCCAGCGGTCGTGGATCAGCCGGATCGGCACGGGGTTGAGGAAGTGCAACTTCTCCCGGCCCTCCCGGCGCACCAGCACCAGCCCCGCCTCCTCGAGCACCTTGAGGTGCTTGGCCACGCCGAAGCGCGTCATCTCCACCTGCGACTCGAGCTCCGTGAGGGTGCGTCCCTCGCGGGCGAAGAGCAGGTCGAGCAGGAAGCGGCGGGTCGGGTCGGCGAGCGCCTTGAACACCCGGTCGTCGTCCGCCATGACTCAAAGTTAGGTGACCAAAAGGTCACATGTCAAGCCCGGAGGCGCCCCGGTCAGCGGCGGCGGACCAGCCGGCGCAGCTGGATGATCCGGACCGACGCGACGGCCATGGCGACGAACGCGCCGCAGACGCCGGCGATCAGCATCGCCAGCGCCAGCGAGATCTGGCCCTGCATCCACAGGAAGCTGAGCCGCACGTTCCCGGTGTTCTGCGCGACGAAGACGATCAGCAGGAGGAGCGCGACGGCGCCGGCCCACACCCCGAACCAGACCGCACTCGTACGCGTCCGCGGCACCGACGTGTCCGGCCGCCGCGGCGGGGGCGCCTTACCGGCGCCGGCCAGGCCCGCGAGCGTGCCGGCCAGCTCCGGCGGCAACGGCGGCGGCGCACCGTCCTCCGGGGCGGCGTTGGGACGGTCCTCCGGTGGGTACGCCATAACTCACAGTCTTGCCCACGACAGCGCTCCGTCAACCCGGTTCGCGGGAGGAAACGCCGTGCGGGCCGGGCCTACCGGAACTGGTCGGCGACCCAGTTGAACGCGTCCATCACCCATTGCGTCTGGCGCAGGTGGGCGATGCCCACGCCCACCAGGAAGATGCCCGCCACCATGTGCGAGCCGCGCGCCGTGCGCCGGACCCGGCCGAACTGGCGCTCCAGCACCACCCGGCCCACCAGCCGGGCCAGCGCGAAGATGCCCGCGGCGACCAGCAGCGACACGACGAACACCACCACCGGCGTGGTCAGGCTGTCGCCGTCGGTGGAGATCACCCAGACACCCCAGCAGACGAACGCGAAGAGCAGGCCCGCGAAGCTCCACTCGCCGCCGCGGCGCAACTGCGCGAGGTGCCAGCCGAGCGATCGCCGCTCCTGCGGCGCGTCGGCGCCGGGCCAGCCCGTCCCGGTCGGCTCATGATCCGCCGCGAACTGCTGGGTGCGCGGGCGCGGATTCACCGCGGCGCGGCCGCTGGAGAACGGCGACGGCGGCGCGGCCTGCGGCGGACCGGACGCCGGTCGCGGCACCGTCTGCGAGGTGGGCGGCTCGGCCCAGGGATCCTGCGGCGGCATGTCGAGCGTCCGCTCGGGCCACTGCGGTTGCTCTGACATCGTTCCCCTCCCCCGGTACGGCCGGACGCCGCCCTGCATCGAGAGTAACGAGCCGGCAAATATCAGTCGCAACCGCGCGCAGGTTCCGTTACACAAGGACCATGGGTGACTCCGCGATCCAGATCAGGGTGGGCGACGCCGACGACTGGGCGGCGGTCGCCGTGCTGATCGGCAACGCCTTCCACGAGACGCTCGATCCGAAGGCCAACGAGGTCGAGGCCTCCGTCGTCGAACCCGAGCGCACGCTGGTCGCCGACGACGCCGGGACGATCGTCGGGCACGCGGCGGCATACACCCGGGAGCTGACCGTGCCCGGTGCGATCCTGCCCGCCGCGCACGTGACGCTCGTCAGCGTGGCGCCGACGCACCGGCGGCGCGGGCTGCTCACCCAGATGATGCACCGGCAGCTGCGGGAGATCGCGGCCGAGGGCCGCGAGCCGGTCGCCGCCCTCTGGGCGAGCGAGACCAAGATCTATCCCCGGTTCGGCTACGGGCCGGCGGCGCAGCGTCTCCGCATGGAGATCTCGACCCGGGAGGTACGCCCGCCCGCCGTCTTGCCCGGCTCCGGCTCCCGGCTGCGCCTGGTGGCGCCGGCCGACGCGATCGCCGAGTTCTCGAAGCTCTACGAGCAGCTGCGCCCCGAGCGCACCGGCTGGTCCAGCCGCGACGACCGGTGGTGGCGCTACGTGCTGGCCGACCTGGAGTCGCAGCGCGACGGCGCGACCGCCCTGCACGGCGTGGTGCACGACACACCGCAGGGCCCGACCGGGTACGCCCTCTGGCGCGTCAAGTCCCGCTGGGACCGCTTCGGCCCGAACAGCGACGTGCGGATCCGCGAGGTCGTGGCCGCCGACCCGGCCGCCTACTCGGCGCTGTGGAACTTCCTGCTCACGATCGACCTGGCCCGCACGGCGAGCGTGCACTTCGCGGCCGTCGACGAGCCGCTGCAGTACCTGGTCGACGAGCCCCGCCGGCTCGGCAGCACCCTCGCCGACGCCCTGTGGATCCGCGTCGTCGACCTGCCCAAGGCGCTCGCCGCCCGCGCGTACGCGGCGCCGGTCGACGTGGTCCTCGACGTCACCGACCCGCTGCTGGCGGCGAACACCGGCCGCTGGCGGCTGACCGCCGGCCCGGACGGCGCCGCCACCTGCACGCCCACCACGGACCCCGCCGACCTCGCCTGCACGATCCTGGAGCTGGGCTCGGCCTACCTGGGTGCGACGTCGCTGGCGACGCTCGGCGCCGCCGGCGCGGTCCGCGAGCTGACCCCGGGCGCGCTGCCGCGGGCCGCGACCGCGTTCGGCTGGCATCGGCTGCCGAATCCCACCGAGGTGTTCTGAATGGGCCGGGCGGCGGTAGGTTCGGCGTCATGGGCGAAGAACCCGAACGTCGACGCCGCCGCTCGCGTCCACCCTCATCGGGATCGGCCGTGCCCGCCGCCCCGGCCGCCGTCGCGCCCGCGCCGGCC
>NZ_JBEZXZ010000194.1:0-16921 GCF_040638275.1 Actinoplanes sp. NPDC026623
GTCGATGGCCCGGCGGTTCTCGTCCCACCACTGCGGCTCGTTGAAGAAGCCGCCGCGGCAGAGCGACGTCACGGCCAGCCCGGCGTCGCGCATGAGCGCCGCCGAGCGTTCCACGCCGTACGCCCGCACGTCCTCGCGCCACAGGCCCACGCCGGTGACGCCGGCCTGCGCGCAGCCCGCCGCCAGCTCCGGCAGCGGCCAGCGCTTGGTCGTCGCCTGGTTGAGTGCGAAGCGCTTCACGGCTGCGCCACCCCCGCGGTCGTCAGGAAGGCCCGGGCCCGGTACGCGGCGAGGTCGGCGTCCGGCAGCAGCCCCGCGGCGTCGGCCAGCCGCAGCAGCTCGGCGAGGTGGCCCGGCGAGCGGCCGCTCTGCACGCCGCCGACCATCGTGAAGTGGTCCTGGTGACCGGCCAGCCAGGACAGGAACACGATCCCGGTCTTGTAGTACCAGGTCGGCGCGGAGAACAGGTGCCGGGAGAGGGTCACCGTCGGCGCGAGGATGCGGTCGTAGCCGCCGAGGTCGCCCGCGTCCAGGGCCCGCAGCGCCGCGGCCGCCGCGGGCGCGATCGCGGCGAAGATGCCCAGCAGCGCCTCGGAGTGGCCCCGCTCGTCGCCGCGGATCAGGATCGGATAGTTGAAGTCGTCGCCGGTGTAGAGCCGCACGCCCGCCGGGAGCCGGCGCCGGATCGCCACCTCGAACTCCTCGTCCAGCAGGGACAGCTTGATGCCGTCGACCTTGCCGGGATGCGCGGCGACGAGCGCGGCCACCGTGTCGGCGGCCCGCCACCGCGATCCGGAACCCCAGTATCCGGCGAGCAGCGGGTCGAAGTCCGTGCCGAGCCAGTGCAGCAGGACCGGCTGGTCGGAGTCGGCGATCAGCCGGCCGTAGACGTCCAGGTAGTCCTGTGCGCCGTCGGCCGCGGCGGCCAGGTGGCGGCTGCACATCAGTACCGGGCGGGCGCCGGCCTCCTGCACGTCGGCCAGCTGCTCGCCGTACGCCTTGCGGATCTCGTCCAGGGTCGCGGGGCCGGGCGGGAGCTGGTCGGTGGCGACGCCGGCGACGATCGACCCGCCGGCCGCGGCGGCCTCGCGGGCCGAGCGGCGGATCAGCTCCCGGGCCGTCGGGTAGTCGAGGCCCATGCCGCGCTGCGCGGTGTCCATCGCCTCGGCGACGCCGAAGCCGTGCGACCACAGGTGGCGGCGGAAGGCCAGGGTGGCGTCCCAGTCCAGCACCGGCGGCGCGCCGGGGATGTTCTCGGCGGCGGGGTCGGCGACGACGTGCGCCGCGGCGTAGGCGATCCGGCCGGTGAACGGCGCGCCCGGCGCCGCCCACTGCGCGCCCGCGCCGGACAGGGTCAGCGCGCCGCCCGGCAGCCGCACCTCCCGGGTCACCGGTCCAGCTCCGGCACCTCGACGCGGCGGCCCTCCCGGGCCGACCGCAGGCCGAGCTCGGCCAGCTGCACCCCGCGCGCGCCCGCCCACAGATCCCACGTGTACGGGGCGTCCTCGGCGACGTGGCGCAGGAACATCTCCCACTGCGCCTTGAAGCCGTTGTCGAACTCCTCGTTGTCCGGCACCTCCTGCCACTGGTCGCGGAAGCGCTCGGCCACCGGCAGGTCGGGGTTCCAGACCGGCTTCGGCGTGGTGGCCCGGTGCTGCACCCGGCAGCCGCGCAGGCCGGCCACCGCGCTGCCCTCGACGCCGTCGACCTGGAACTCCACCAGCTCGTCGCGGTTCACCCGGACCGCCCAGGAGGAGTTGATCTGCGCGACGATGCCGCCGTCGAGCTCGAAGATCCCGTACGCCGAGTCGTCGGCGGTCGCCTCGTACGGCTCGCCATCCTCGTTCCAGCGCCGCGGCACGTGCGTGGCGACGTGCGCCGTGACCGCGCGTACCGGGGCGAACAGCTGCTCGAGCACGTAGTGCCAGTGCGGGAACATGTCGACCACGATGCCGCCGCCGTCCGCCGCCCGGTAGTTCCAGCTCGGGCGCTGCGCGGCCTGCCAGTCGCCCTCGAAGACCCAGTAGCCGAACTCACCGCGTACCGAAAGGATCCGGCCGAAGAAGCCGCCGCTGATCAGGCGCTGGAGCTTGCGCAGCCCCGGCAGGAATAGCTTGTCCTGCACCACGCCGTGCCGCACGCCGGCCGCGTCGGCGGAGCGGGCCAGCTCGATCGCGCCGCTGAGCGTGGTGGCGAGCGGCTTCTCGGTGTAGATGTGCTTGCCCGCGGCGATGGCCAGGCCGATCGCCTTCTCGCGCTCGCTGGTCACCTGGGCGTCGAAGTAGATCTGCACGTCCGGCCGGGCCAGGGCGGCGCCGAGGTCGGTGGTGCAGTCGGTGAGGCCGTGGCGCGCGGCGACCTCGCGCAGCTTCGCCTCGCTGCGGCCGACCAGGATCGGCTCGGGCCAGAGCAGCGAGCCGTCGCGCAGCGGCAGGCCGCCGGACTCGCGGATGGCGAGCAGGGAGCGGACCAGATGCTGGCGATAGCCCATCCTCCCGGTGACACCGTTCATGACGATCCCGATCGGGACGCGAGCGGACATCTGCCGACCCCCTCAGGTAAGCGCTTTCCTGGCAGGCTACCGGCGCGCGGACACCTCAGGCAAGCGCTTGCCGATCGGCGCCGATGGGCTACTCTGCACCGGTGGCGACTCTCGCGGATGTCGCGCGGCGGGCGGGGGTCTCGACCGCGACCGTTTCCCGCATCATCAACAACAGCCCCAAGCCGGTGGCCGAGGCGCTCCGCGAGCGTGTCCTGGCGGCCGTCGCCGAGCTGCAGTTCGTGCCGAACGCCAACGCGCAGCAGCTGGCCCGCGCCGACCGCACCGCCGTCGGCGTGATCGTGCACGACGTCTCCGACCCCTACTTCGCCGAGATCACCCGCGGCCTGCAGCGGGTCGCCACCGACCACGGCCGGCTGGTCATCATCTGCAACAGCTACCGCGACCCCGAGCGCGAGCTGGCCTATGTGGACCTGCTGCACGCGCACCAGACCGCCGCGATAGTGCTGGCCGGCTCCGGCTACCACGACGCGCCGATCACCGCCCGGCTCGACGCCAAGCTCCGCATCTACGAGAGCACCGGCGGCCGGGTCGCGGTGATCGGCCGGCACGAGCACGCCGGCGACGCGGTCGTGCCGGAGAACGAGCCCGGCGGCTACCTCGCCGGCGACGCGCTCTACCGCCTCGGCCACACCGCCATCGGCGTCATCGCCGGGCCCCGGCACCTGACCACCACCACCGACCGGCTGGCCGGGCTGCGACGCGCCGCCCGGCAACACGGCCAGCGGCTCGGCGCGCGCCAGGTGGCGTACGCGGACTTCGACCGCAACGGCGGCCGGGCCGCGGCGGCCACCCTGCTGCAGGACAATCCGGGCCTGACCGCGATCGCGGCGCTCAACGACTCCATGGCCGTCGGGGCGCTGGCCTGCCTGCGGGAGCGGGGCATCGACGTGCCCGGCCGGATGAGCCTGATCGGCTTCGACGACATGCCCATCTCCGTCGACGTGACGCCGCCGCTGAGCACCGTGCGGCTGCCGCTCGAGGAGATCGGCGTACGGGCGATGTCGCTGGCCCTGCGCGAGGGCGAGCGCGACGCCCCGCTGGTGGAGCACGCGGCCGCGCGGCTGGTGCTGCGCGGCAGCACCGCCGCGCCCTGCGACCGGCCCTGACCCGCGCCCGGCCCGGCGGCGGGCGACCCTGCCGGGCGGCGGCGGGCGGCGTGACGGACAATCGGCAACCATGAACGATCAACAGTCCCCCCGGGTCCGCGATCTCGACGTCGTCATCTACGGCGCCACCGGCTTCGTCGGCGTGCTGGTCGCCGGCCACCTGGCCGCGCACGCGCCGGCCGGCACCCGGATCGCCCTGGCCGGCCGCTCGGCCGAGCGGCTCGAGGAGCTCCGGGCGAAGCTCGGGGTGGACTGGCCGGTGCTCGTCGCCGACGCCGCCGACGCCACGGCGCTCGCCGAGATGGCCGCCGCCGCGCACGTCGTCCTCACCACCGTCGGGCCCTACGCGAAGTACGGCCGCGTCCTCGCGCACGCCTGCGCCGCCGCCGGCACCGACTACGTGGACCTGACCGGCGAGGTGCTCTTCGCCCGGGACAGCATCGACGAGAACCACGAACTGGCCCGCTCGACCGGTGCCCGGATCGTGCACTCGTGCGGCTTCGACTCGATTCCTTCCGACCTGGGGGTGCATGTCCTGCATGCCCGGGTCGCCGAGGACGGCGCGGGCGAGCTCACCGGCACCACCCTGGTGGTCACCAGCCTGCGCGGCGGGGTCAGCGGCGGCACCATCGACTCGCTGCGCCACCAGTTGGACGTCGTCAAGAAGGACAGGGCGCTGCGCCGGCTCGCCGCCGGCCCGTACTCGCTGAGCCCAGCCCCCGCCGAGGAGCCGGACCTCGGCCGCCAGGACGACCTCGCGGCGCCGCGGGCCGCGGACGTCGACCCCTCGCTGCGCGGCAGCCTCGCGCCGTTCGTGATGGCGCCCTACAACACCCGGGTCGTGCGGCGCAGCAACGCGCTGCGCGGCTTCGCGTACGGGCGGGAATTCCGCTACCGCGAGGCGATGAGCATGGGCACGTCGCCGCTGTCGCCGCTGCTCGCCGCGATGACCAAGGTGGGCCTCGGAGCGCTGGCCCTGGGCCTGTCCCTGCCGCCGACCCGGTACGTGCTGGACCGGATCCTGC
This sequence comes from Actinoplanes sp. NPDC026623, assembly GCF_040638275.1. Classification (NCBI taxonomy): domain Bacteria; kingdom Bacillati; phylum Actinomycetota; class Actinomycetes; order Micromonosporales; family Micromonosporaceae; genus Actinoplanes; species Actinoplanes sp. NPDC026623. The sequence goes on from NZ_JBEZXZ010000194.1 coordinate 4,695, forward strand.
CCAAGCCCGGCGAGGGTCCGGACGAGCGCGCCCGCCGCGAGGGACACTTCACCGTGGACCTGTTCACCAGGACCACCACCGGCGCCCGGTACAAGGCGCGGATCCGGGCCAAGGGCGACCCCGGATACGCCGCGACCGCGGTCATGCTCGGCGAGTCGGCGCTGGCCCTCGTCCACGACCGCGCCGCGCTGCCCGACTCGCCCGGCGGGGTGCTCACCCCCGCGACCGGCATCGGGGACGCCCTGGTCGCCCGGCTGCGCGCGGCCGGGCTCCAGATCACCGCGGCAGCCATCGACGACTGAGACTGGCCTCGGTGCGTGTGGGCGCGGTAGCGTGCCGTGACCACACCGTTGCGTGGAGGCCCGGATGATGCGCAGAGCCGCCCTTGTCGTCGCCGTCGTGGCCACCGTGGTCGCGACGGCGATCGCCCCGGCCGGCGCATACCCCGCGACGTTCCGGCCCGGCGCCCCCGGCATCGGCGACCCGTACTTCCCGCTCGCCGGCAACGGCGGCTACGACGTGCTGCACTACGGGCTCGACATCACCTACACGCCCGCCACGGACAACATCGGCGGGATCGCCACCATCAGCGCCCTGGCGACGCAGGACCTGTCCAGCTTCAACCTGGACTTCGACGGGCTGACCCTGCGATCGCTGACCGTCGACGGGCTGCCCGCTGCCTGGAGCCGGGGCGACGGCGAGCTGACCGTGACCCCGCGCCGCGGCCTGCGCTGGGGCCGGCCGTTCACCGTGGTGGCCCGCTACGACGGCGTGCCGCAGGTCATCCAGGACCCCAACCTGGGCGCCTCCGGGGTCTTCGCCACCGACGACGGCATGGTCGTGGTCGGGCAGCCGGAGGTCGCGTCGACCTGGTTCCCGGTCAACGACCACCCGCTCGACAAGGCGTCCTACACGATCAGGATCACCGCGCCGAGCGGCCTCGAATCGGTCTCCAACGGCGTGCTGCTGAGCCGCACCACCCGGCGCGGCTGGACCACCACGACCTGGGACGCCCGGGAACCGATGGCCTCCTACCTGGCCACCGCCACCGTCGGCGAATACCGGGTGAAGGCCGCCAAGGCCGGCGGAATCAAATACTGGGACGCGATCGACCCGAAGCTGTTCACCCCGCCCGCCACGCCGCGCACCGGCACCCGGATGGCGCTGACCCAGGACGGCGAACCGTCCTACAAGCGGCTGACCCGGACCATCGCCGTGCCCGCCGGCGGCGCCAACCTGAGCTTCCACGTCACCCGCGACACCGAGCAGGGCTGGGACTTCTTCCTCGTCGAGGCCCGGACCGCCGGCGCCGAGGACTGGACCACCCTGCCGGACGCCAACGGGCACAGCACGGCCGACACCGGCGCCGCCTGCCTCTACGCCCCGGACCTGCACCCGTTCCTGCTGCACTACCTGACGCCCGGCGCCGACACCTGCGCGGCCGCCGGCAGCAGCGGCCGGTGGTCGGCGGCGACCGGCCGCAGCGAGGGCTACGAGCCGTGGTCGATCGACCTCTCCGGCTACGCCGGCCGCTCGGTCGAGGTCTCGCTCAGCGCGGTCAACGACCAGTCCATCACGTACCCGGGCGCCTTCGTCGACGACGTGGTCGTCTCCACCGGGGCGGGCAGCACGTCCTTCGAGGACGACGGCAACGTCCTGGACGGCTGGGCCCCCGGCGGGCCGCCGGCCGGCAGCCCCGCCAACCCCAGCAACTGGATCTCGGGTACGGCCGCGGACGTGCCGCCGACGCTCGGCGACCGGGCCGCCGGATCGCTCGCCCGCGAGCCGGAGATCCTCGGCTTCCTCTCCGGCGTCTTCGGCCCCTACCCCTTCTCCGCCTCCGGCGGCATCGTGGACAGCACCGAGGCGTTCGGCTTCGCCCTGGAGAACCAGACCCGCCCGGTGTACGCGCAGGGCTTCTTCGGCACCCCCGAGGACGGCGACGCCGTGGTCGTGCACGAACTGGCGCACCAGTGGTACGGCGACAGCCTCGCCCTCGCCCGCTGGCAGGACATCTGGCTCAACGAGGGCTTCGCCACGTACGCGGAATGGCTGTGGAGCGAGCGCGAGGGCCTCGGCACCGCGCAGGAGAACTTCGACTTCCTGTACGGCACCTTCGTCGACGACCCCGACTTCTGGGCCCTGCCGATCGGCGACCCCGGCCCGCAGCACCTGTTCGACACGCCGGTCTACGTGCGCGGCGCCATGACGCTGCAGATGCTGCGCCACCGGGTGGGCGACCCGGCCTTCTTCCGGATCCTGCGCACCTGGGCCTCGCTCCACCGCGGCGGCAACGTCACCACCGGGGAATTCGTCGACCTGGCCGAGCAGATCTCCGGCAAGACGCTGGACTCGCTCTTCCAGACCTGGCTGTTCAGCCCGATCCGCCCGGAGGTGACGGTCTCCCCGGTGACCGGCGCGAAGGTCGCCGGGCCCAGGCCCATCGTCAAGCGCTGGCTGCGGCGCTGACCGGAGTGTCCAGTCCCGTCGTCGACGTCGCCATCGCGGTGATGCTCACCTTCGCGCTGACCGCCCTGGTCGCCTCGGCCATCGTCGAATGGCTCGGCAACCTGACCCGCAAACGGGCCAAATACCTGCTGCGCGGCCTGCGCAACATGCTCGACGCGAAGGGCGAGGCGGCCGGCAGGCCCGGCCCGCTCGCCGGCGCCCAGGCCGAGAAGGCCATCTACGCCAAGGCGCTGGCCCCCACCGACGGCACCGCCGCCGACGGCGGGCTGACCGCGCTCGTCTTCGACCACCCGATGCTGCGCGCCATGATGCAGCCCCGGCCGACAGCGGCGGGCGAGCGCACCCGCATCCCGCCGTACGTGCCGGCCGAGACCTTCTCCCGGGCGCTGCTCGACACCCTGGTGCCGGCCGACGGCGGCCCGCTCACCCTCGACCGGGTACGGGCGGCCGTCGCCGGGCTGGACGAGTCGATGCCGGCCCGGCAGGCCCTGCTCGGGCTCGCCGACCAGAGCACCGCGAGCCTGGACGACTTCCGCACCGGCGTCGAACACTGGTACGACGCCCAGATGGACCGGGTGTCCGGCTGGTACAAACGCTGGGCGAAACGCTGGCTGCTGGTCGTCGCCGCCGGCCTGTGCCTGATCGCCAACATCGACGCGTACGCGATCGCGGGCACCCTCTACCGCGACCCGGCACTGCGGGCGGCGGCGGTGAGCCAGGTGCAGCAGGGCTCGGCCTGCGCCGCCGCCGGCGACCAGGCCGCGTGCGTGCGCGAACTGGTCGGCGCCGTCGACGGGACCGGGCGCGTCATCTGGTGGCCGGAGGGCTGCCCGAGCACCCCGTCGGCGTGCGTGGCGCAGCCGGGTCAGGAGCCCGGCGCCCGCGACTGGCTGCTGAAGCTGCTCGGCCTGGCGCTGACCGCGGCGGCGGCCGCGATGGGCGCACCCTTCTGGTTCGACCTGCTCAACCGGCTGGTCAACCTGCGCACCACCGGCCGGCGCCCCGGCCCGAAACCCTGACGGCCGCCCGTCAGCGGCGCCGCAGCCACCGGCGCAGCAGCGGCGGCACGACCCAGGAGTACAGGCAGTAGAGGAGCCAGAGGGGCGCCAGCACCAGCAGCGGCGCGGTGAGGTCCGCCGCCCGCAGCGTCAGCATCGTGACGATCCAGGCCAGCCACGAGTACAACGGATCGAAGCGGCGCAGCGGCCACAGCGGGATCATCAGCGGGTGGCTCTCCAACCGCGTGTCCAGCACCGCGTCCCTGGCGGGCCGCTCGGTGCCGGCGTGCGCCTCCGGGTCGGCGCGCACGGCGATCGAGGCGCCGAACTCCCGGCTGATCCGCTCGGCCTCCCGGTCGTCACCCCGCGCGTACGCGACCCGCGCCCGCGCCGCGAACACCACTGGCGCGTGCGGATCCGCGGCCGACGCCCGCTCGACCAGCTGGGCGGCCTTGCCCGGCTGGCCCTCGGCGGCGCAGAGCTCCGCGTACGCGCACAGCAGGTGCACGTCGCCCGGCACCAGCTCCAGGCCCCGCAGCAGCGCCCGCTCGGCGGCCTCCGGCCGGCCCAGCTCGTGCTCCGCCTGGCCCATCCAGAGCAGCAGCCGCGGCTCGGGCCCACCCGCGGCAAGCCCGGCACGGGCCGCCTCCGCCGCCTGCGCCCACTGCCTCAGCCGGATCTGCGCGGCGCAGCGCACCCACATGGCGTCCGGGCCGAACGTCTCGACGACCGACAGCTCGGCCAACTCGGCGAGCGCCTGCTCCGGCCGGTCCGCGAGCAGCAGCGCCTGCGCCCGCTCCAGCGGCGACGTCACCGGACCAGCCCGTAGATCACGCCCAGCTCCAGCAGCCCGCACCCGAGAACCGCGGCGAGGCCCGGCCGGACCAGCGAGGCGGGACGGGCGCGGCCCCGGAGGTACGCCCGGAACGGCTTACCCTGCAACCCCAGCACCACCAGCCACACCAGCAGGCCGGCGACGCCACCCACCTGCCGGACGTCGACGAAGTCGTCGGCCGGCGGGCTCAACGCCACCCGGGCGCCGAAGGCGAACAGCCCCGCCGCGCCGATGGCGGCCAGCCGGGTCGTGGCCAGCCCCAGCCGGTGCCCGTTGACCGCACCCAGCACGGCGGCGGTCAGCGGCCCGGCGAGATACGCGGGGTACGCGATCGCCAGGGGCCGCCACGGCCTCGCACCGGACGGGGCCCGACCATCGATGGTCGGGCGTAACAGCTCGTCGTGCATGTTCTCCCCGGTCCCGCCCAGCCTGACAGCGTGCACGAGAGCCATCGGCGCGAGCCGCCGGGAGATTAGCCTTCCATCCCGGGCGGCTGACTCCGGTACCTTCCACGGATGACTCCCGGGCCCGACGACCGTCCGCTGCTCTTTCTGGACGTCGACGGTCCGCTGATTCCGTTCCGGGGCCGGGCGACCGGGCAGGCGCTTGCCGGCCCTGGGGCGGGGAATCCGCTGCTGGATCGGCTCGATCCGGCGGACGGGCGCAGGCTGTCGGGGCTGGGATGTCAGCTGGTGTGGGCAACCACGTGGATGGCCGACGCCAACGAAGTGATCGCGCCTCGGCTCGGGCTCCCGGAACTGCCGGTCGTCGAGTTTCCCGATGACGACCCGCCCGGGTTCGGGCTGCACTGGAAGACTCGGTTCCTCGCCCGGTGGGCGGGCGGGCGCCCGTTCATCTGGCTCGACGACGAAATCAGTCCTGCTGATCGGTTGTGGATCCGGGCCAACTATCAGGGCAGGGCTCTGGTGCACCGCGTCGACCCGTTCGCCGGGCTTACCGAGGCGGACTTCGCCCTGATTCGCCGATGGCTTGTTTCCTAGCGTCCCGCATCGGTTGTGGGTGGCATTTTCGTGCGGTGGACGGGTGGGGCCGAGGGCTGGCTTCTGGTGGTAACCGCGGCCGGTGAGCACATCCCACCCCGGACGTTGAGTCCGGATGCAAGAGGGTGCCTCGGCTGGTCGGTCCGCATGGTGGTCACCGACGCTCGCGGCGCTGCGGCTCCCCGATGAGCCACGCTTCGCCGGTGATTCGCCGGACCAGGCATGCTTCATGGATATGCCCGCCGTGCCGCGGTTGGCCCTGTTCGACCAGAAGGGCCGCTGGATCCAACCCGGCGTCCCGGCGGACGCCTGCGGCCAGATCCGCAACGAGGTGAGTACCGCCGTCACAGGGCTGAAGACGACGCGGGTGTCTACCCGCGTGGTCCGGGAGCTGCAGCCGGCCGGGTCAGCGACCAGCAACTGCAATGATCAACACATCGATCAGGTCTGGAGCGAGACCAGCACCGGACCGACCGGCGGCCCCGACGACGATGGCCGGCCAATCAGCGAATCCTCGCCGGCGCCGGCCTACATATGCACCTACCGCGTGCCGACCGCCGAGCACCGCACGGAGCAGCCCGCCAGCGATCTCATCTCCGTCAAACCCCTGAACACCGCGCGGCACACCAGCCGGGCGGCTCGACCACTTCACCTGGGGTCCGGGGTGGCGACGGAGGGGTGGCGGGGCGGTGGGTGGCGTCGTCCTTAAGCTGGGCAGTCGTGGATGACCTTTTGCATGCGCGGCAGGTTGTCGCCGGGCTTGGCGACGCCTTCTGTCTGACCTTCGTCAAGGGCGCGGATGCGGCCGGGGCGCTGCTGCGGATGGGTGGGTGCCCGGACACCCTGCACGAGCTCGGGCCTGGGGAGTCGTCCGCTCCGGGTAAGGCCGCGGCGCTCTCGCTGGGCGGCTGGGCCGTGGTGGTTGAGCCCGGGGGCGCGCTGGGTGGCGATCATGCGCTGCTGGAGGCGGCGTCGCGGGGTTCGGCGGCGGTTTCGGTGCTGCGCGATGCTGGGTCCGCCTCGCACTTCGGGTACGCGATCGACGGCACGACGGTCGTGGGTTTCGATCCCGGTTATCCGGCGGAGGAGACCACCTGGGGGGACGACCCGGGCATGCTGCGCCACCTGATGGACGCGCTGGGACTGCGGCCGCCGTCCGACGAGTCCGACACCAACTGGCAGGACGCCGAGGCCCGGGCGATCGTACTGGCGCAGCGGATCACCGGCGTCCGGCTGCCGGAGGCGCCGCTGGGGGCCGCCCGGTTCTCGGCGCGGCTCGAGCCCTGGTTCGTCACGCCCGCCCGGCCCGGCGACCTGCTGCGCGCCGGCCGCCGTACGCCGGAGGCCGCCGACCTGGTCGCCGCCGCCGAGGCTGCCGCGCCCGGCGTTCAGCGGGCGGTTGCCGTCGCCGAGGTACGCCGGCAGGCCGCCGCCCTCGGCGTCGCGGACTCCCCCGGGCTGGCGGAGGCGCTCGACGCGGCCGCGCTGGGCACCGCGAGCCCGGTCGCCGCCGACTCGCCGCTGGGGCTGCGGGTCCGCGACTGGCTGGCGACGTCGCGGCCCGACGGCGTCGACTGGTTCGTCAGGAGTCTGCGGGGGGTGCTGGACGCCGAGGCCCGGGTGGCCGTGCTCAGCGCCCTGCGGCCGCTCGTCGCCGGGCCCGCCGCCCTGGCCGACGACGCGGCCCGGGCGGCGGCCCTGGACGTCCTACGCGGTCAGGACGCCTGATCGCGCGCCGAAGTGCCCCGCGATGCGGTTCAGGGCGGTGATCGTCTCGCGGTCGCGCTGTTCGTCGTCCTCGGTCGGCCAGGCGCTGGTCTTGACGACCACGACGTCGGCCACCGGGTCGACGTAGAGATACTGGCCGTGCACCCCGAGACCGGTGAAGGCCCGGTGGTCGCCGGCGACGGTCCACCACTGATTCGCGTACCCGTAATGGTGGTAGCCGCTGGGGCCGAGCGCGCCGACGGCCAGGTGCGGGACGGTGCGGACGGCGCTGTGGCGTACCCAGTTCCGGGGCACGATCTGCTCGCCGGCGATCCGGCCGTCGTGCGCCATGAGCAGCCCGAGGCGGGCCACGTCGCGGGCGGTCGCGTTGAGTGAGCCGCCGCCGATCGCCGTGCGTGGCCGGGAGCGGCTGAGCCAGTAGTACGCGTCGCGGTCGGCGCCGATGCGGCTCCACAGCCGCTCGGCGGCGTACCGGGCAAGGGTCCGGCCGGTGGCCGCCTCCAGGACCCAGCCGATGAGCTGGGCATCGAGGGTCGAGTAGTTGAAGCGGGTGCCCGGCACCGCGGTGCGCGGGGCCGAGCGCAGCACGTCGAGGACGGTGCCGCGGCCCAGGCAGGCCGCCTCGAAGCGCTTGATGTCCGCGCCGGGCAGGTCCCACCGCTCGAGGCCGCCGACGCCGCTGGTCATGTCGAGCAGATCGGCGAGGGTCGTGCCGTCGTAGGCGGTGCCGGCGAAGTCGGGCCGGTACGCGGTGACCGGATCGGTCAGCCCGCCGATGGCACCCTCGGCCTGGGCGATGCCGACCAGCATCGAGGTCACCGACTTCGACAGTGAGAAGAGCTGAAAGCGGGCGCGCGGCCCGGCGAACGTCCCCGGATAGGTCTCATGCACGATCGCGCCGCGGTGCAGCACGACGAACGCCGTGGTGAAGGTGCGGCGGTGCAGATCGGCCAGGCTGTATTCGCGGTCGTCGAAACGGTAGGTGAGCTCCAGCGGCCGCGACCGGCCCGCCAGCGGAAACCGGAAATCGCCCCGCGACACCCGCTCGGTGGGCAGCAGCCGGTTCATGTGCGTGAAGGTCCACTCGTTGAACGGGCGGCGCATGATCAGGTCGCCTTGGCGCTCCCACCAGGACTTGTCCCCCGCCCGGGCGTCCGGGTAAAGATGCTGGTCAGTTGCATTGGTCATGACAGTCCCCGTCGTCCTCGTCGATCCGATGCACGTGATGTGCGTGGTGCGAGACGTCTCGGAAGTGTTCACGCAGCGCGGGCCGCTACGGTTCGACGGCAATCCAAAAAGATCGACGCGGGTCGCTGGGTGGCCGTACGGGCTCAGGTGGGCGGGGCTTCGATGTCGGAGTCGATGCGCTTGCCGTCCAAGGCCAGGACCACCTCTGGATGGGCCGGGCCGAAGTCCGGCAGGTCCTCCATGAGGCGCACGGTCTCCCTGAGGAGCGCCGGCCCGGTCGGCACCTTGGCGGCGATCAGGCCGAGGGCGTGGTTGACCGCGCAGGCCACCGTGTAAGGCTGGGCCCGGCCGCGGGCCCGCAAGGACCGTTCGAGCGTCTCCTCAGACAACCGCAGCGCGCCGTCGAGGTCGCCCTGAGCCGCAAGGTCATTCGCCATGTTGGTCGCGCAGGACAGGGTGTAGGGGTGGTCGGGGCCGAAGATGGCGGTGAGGCCGTCGAGCGCCTCCTGGTTGAAGCGCCGGGCCTCGGCCATGAGTCCCGTCTGCCGGTACACGATCGCCAGATTGGTCAGACAGACCAGCGTCAGGGGATGGTCGGGCATGTCGCTGCGGTATCGGCCGAGCGCCTCCTCGCCGGCCCGCACGGCTTCGACCAGCTGACCGTCGTCGCGCAGCGCATTGGTCACCGTCTGCAGGGTGAGCAGCGTGTGCGGGTGCTTGTCGCCGAGCCGATCGCGGAACGCGTGCAGCACCGTCCCCGCCTCGTCCGCGGCCTCCGTCAGGCGCCCGAGCTTGCGCAGGCTGACGACGACGAGCCGGCGGGCCAGCAGCACGTCCGGGTGGTCCGCGCCCAGCGTCTGCTCTGACGCCGGCAACACCTCGCTCTGCATCCGGTACGCATCGCCGTAGCGGCCCAGCGCGTACAGGTCGGCGGCCATGTTGCGGCTCAGCAACAGGGCCCGGCGGTCGTTGCGGCCGAAGACGCGCACGGCCACGTCGAACGTGCGCTGGTCGATCTCCAGGGCGGCCTGGTATTCGCCGGCCATGCGCAGGTCGTCCCCGAGGCTGCCCGCGGTGCTGATGGTCGCGCTGTCCTCGGTGCCGAACACATAGACGTGCCGTTCGTAGTTGTCCTCGACGAGCCGGCGCGCCTCGGCGAACGAACCCAGCGCCCGCAGGTCGGCGCTGACGCTGTTGACCGAGGCCATCGTGTGCTCGTGGTCCGGGCCGTAGCTCGCGGTGAAGCCCTCCAGCACCGCCCGGTCGATCTCCAGTGCCTCGGCGGGACGACCGAGCGCGGCCAGGACGTTCGCCCGGTGCCGCCGGGTGATCAGGGTGAACTCGTCGAGGGGGCCGAACCGGGGCTCCCACACGTCGAGCGCCTCGGTGGCGAGATCGAGGCTGCTCTCGAAGTCGCCGACCAGGTAGCGGTAGCGGATCTGATCGATGACGACCTGGCGGGCCTCGTCGTTCTCCGACTCGATCACTCCGGAGGCCGTGATGTGACCCGACAGCTCGGCGTGCTTCTCCCAGTCCTCGCGCCGGACCCGATCCGGGTTACCGGGATTGGCGTACGCCAGCATGGTCTGCACCGTCTCCCGGAGCGTGTCCCGCAGGCCGGGAGCCATGGCGTCCTGCACCATCTTGCGCACCAGGCGATGAATCTGAAATCGCAGGTTCCGGCTGTCGTTGCGGACCAGCTCCCAGCGCGCGATCTCCTTGACCGCCCGCTCCAACGGGGCCAGATCGCGCAGGATCCGGCCGAGATCACGGGAGAACGGCGTGGCCAGCCGGCCGCGGTGGAGAATGTCGTACGAGATCCACTCCGGTCCGAAGAACGTCGCCAGCTGGAGCAGCAGGGCCGACTGCTCGGATTCGCTCCGCAACTGCTCGGCGGCGATCCGCATCGCCGCGCCGGCGTGCGGCGGATAGCCGAGGAACGCGTCGCCGTCGTGCAGTTCGAGCTGCTGCTCGAGCAACCGGAGGTAGTCCGCGGCGGGCCGCCGGGTCTGGTGGTGCCAGGCGGCGGCCTGCGCCAATGAGATGGGCAGGTCGCCGAGCCGGTCGGCGATGTGGTCGGCGTCGCCCGGCGCCAGGCCGCCGTACCGGGTCAGCAGCGCGACGCTCTCGGCCCGGGCGAACCTGTCCACCTCGAGGGCCCGGGCCCGATCGGCCCACTCGATCTCGCGCGTGGTCACCAGGACGTGACCGGACCGCGCGGACGGCAGCAGCCCGGACATCGCGCGCGCCTCCCCCGCGTTGTCGAAGACCATCAGCCAGTGCGAGTACGGCTTGCGGCGGGTCAGTGCCTCGTGAACCCGGCTGATCGTGCCGCCGGTGTCGCCGGTGACCGCGATGCCGAGTTGCCCGGCCAGTTCGACCAGGGAGCGGCGGGTCTCGGCCGGGTCGTCCGCCGCGACCCACCAGACCAGGTCGTATTCGGCGGCGTGCCGGTGCACGTACTCGATGGCGAGTTGCGTCTTGCCCACGCCGCCGAGCCCGTAGAGGGCGCGCGGCAGCAGCACGGCGGTCTGCGAGCTGTTCACCAGCTGGGCGCGCATGGCGTCGAGCAGATCGGCACGGCCGACGAAGTTCGGATTGAGCGGGGGCACCGTCTTCCAGCCCAGCGGCGTGTACTGCTCGGGGCGGGCCGGAACGCTGACGGGCGCCACCGCGGAGGTCAGGACAGGGTCCGGGACCGGGTACGAGGCCTCGGCGGTGGTGCCCTGATCGAGCGCGGCACGGAGACGTTCGGCCATCCGGCCGTAGGTGCCGCCCAGCGCCTCGAGCACGTCCACGGCGACCGCGGCGAAGGCCCGTCCACCCTCGTCGAGTTCGGACACCGGCTCCCCGGTGGACAGCAGGGCGAGGAAGTCCAGGTTGGTTCCCAGCCGTGCGACGAGGTAGCTGGACACCTCCTGCAGAACGCCGAGCGCCTCCTGGCGGGTGATCAGGGTGAGGAGCTCCTTGCGCATGTCCGGGGCGAAGTCGTAGACCGACTCCTCGGGGTCGTCGGCGGGGGCCGCGAGTTCGAGCAGGCCGCTGAGGAACAACTCGGGCAGAGCGGTAGGCCCGGAGGAGGGCAGATTCGCTCTCTGGATCAGGCGCATCACCGGCAGGGTCAACGGTGCGGCCGCCGACAGGAACGCGGCGAGCCGTACCGTGTCCGGCGGCGCCGTCGCCAGGAACTCCTCCACCGACGGGGCCGGCTCCGCCTCGGGGACGACCGTGTGGTCCCCGGTCCACGACGGTTCCAGCAGGCCGGTGAAGATCGCCCGGCCGGGCCGCTCGTCGCCGGATCCCTCGGTGACCAGGCGGGCCCAGGCGGCGAACCACTCGTGTCCGAGCTCGATGACGGGTACGACGATGCCCCGGGGCGAATCGGTGCCGGCGCTGTCGAGGTCCAGCTCCGCGCTCGGCACGCGAACCGTCAGGTCGATGTTCGGGGCGGCCGGGGCCAGGCTGGAGAGCACCACCGGATGCACCGGGACCCCGCAGCTGTCCCACAGTCGCTGCGGCAGCGGTTGCACCACGGCGACCGGGCCGGCCTTCGCCCAGATCTCCAGCGCGGACGCCATCCGCCGGTCACGCCACGCCTGACCCAGCAGGTCGGAGACGACCAGGATCAGCCGCCGTCCGCTCGGATCGACCAGCTCGGCGGGATCATGGGACACGCCGGCGTGCGACGGTTCGGCCCGCAGCGACATCCTGTGCGCGTCCGGATCGTCGCTGTCACACCGCCACGTACGGACGTCGCGGAACGCGCCGGTCTCGGCCAGGATCGTCGCCAGCTCCCGGATGGTCTGGCCCGAGACCGCCATCGACGGCGACGTGTCCACCACCACCGCGACGTCCAGCCAGCGGTCCACCCGCGGCGCGAAGACCGGCAACAGCAGGTCGGTCCGGGCGACGTTGCCGGCGGTCGCCTCGGCGTCGAGCTGGTCGATCCGAGCGGACGGCGGCTGATCCTGGTCGTCTCCGACCTGCTGGGTCAGGCGTGGCGTGACC
>NZ_JBEZXZ010000195.1:0-16903 GCF_040638275.1 Actinoplanes sp. NPDC026623
TCCACCTTGGCGCCCTGAGCCAGGGTGGAGCGCCCTACCGGACGAACGACCTTGGCGCCCTGAGCCAGGTCGGCTCGGCTCTGTCTGGGTCGACGGTGGACGGGATGGCACCCCTCATCCCAGAAGCCCGAGCGCCCTCGCCGGAGGCAATCTTGAATGCCCGTGCCACCGCGAGATGGCAAACTGCGTCGGTGCGCGACAAACAGATGACTCGGCCGGACGTTGCGGTGTGGATCTTTCACGCCGAGACAGCGCGCTTCGCGTCTGGAGTCTTCGCATCGCGTGCGGATGGACTCGCCTGGGTGGCGCAGCACCGCCTCACCGGCATTCTCAGCGAGTACCCCGTCGGCGAAGGTTGCTACGACTGGGCGATAGCGCGACGACGCTTCACGCCGAGCAAGCCCCACCACGGCACGCCCAGTCATGTCGGCGGATTCTCTCCAGGCCTGGATCACGTCCACGTCGTCGACGGCGCAGTGGATTAGAGAGCCGGCTTCGGGTGCGGACCGCCGCGCCGGCCGATGCCGGCCGAAGGCCGCCAGCAGGCCGAGCGCGAGCGGTCACGGTGCGCCGCGCTTGCGCGGCGCCTTGATTCAGAAAAGATGAATTCGGCAGTAGTGCTACCTCGAACCAGTCCTCGAACCAAAGCGCGAGCGACACGCGGTTTAGGAATGGAGGTGTATCCCAATGCCTACACCCATCCCGACCAGCGCAGGCGCACAGCGTCCGGATCCCATCGTGCAAGATCATTGCAACTACTCTGCACGGCCGCCGAACTTGCCATGCCCTCTCGCTTGTAAGTTCTGTGCGCGCCGCCTGGTGCGGCACCTCGATGTCCGTGACCGCGGACGGTAGTCCGCCGTCAGCCCGCACTGACCGCCCTCGTCCAGCCCGGTTGCTGTTCAGAGGCGGCTCCAACACCGCTGGATGATCAGCTATCTTGCCCGACCTGTCGCCGCCCACCCGCCTAGCTATATCGTCCAGTCATGAGCATTCCATCGGTCCCCGGCTTCATTGATCCACTTCAAGGGAACACCTTGGCTGACGTATGGACAAGACCCGATGGGAACTATCCCGAGGAATTGTGGCCAGTCGACGATCTCCGTACAGTAACGAGAAACCCGAACGGCTGGCTCGTCATTGATGAGCACTTCTTCACCAATGAGAAGCACGGCGGCAGAGGATGCGTTCTGGTCGATGCCGACGATGCTGCTATTGCATTGCAAGGAACTTCATGGATTGGGAGAGATCTCGGAAGAACCGCAGTTTGGGACGATGGCGGTTTCGAAAGCGGGCTGACATCGTCCGAACGCGAAGCTAATTTAGCATTTTTTGGCCAGGCGCGCAGAGCTAGCGGGTCTTCGATGCCGACGGTTGAGATCACGTTCCCGTTTCTTTGGTACTGGGATGCATTCCCCGTAAGCAACGGATATAGATACCTCAACGAGGCGGGCAGGGAGCAAGACCTCGTTCGCTGGGAATGTACGGCGGATAGCTGGAAGGTTGAAGTTAGAGCGCTAGAGCTACGTCAGTTTTTGGCAGCCTGCGGAAAGGCTGCCGTGATTCAGGTTGACATTGTTCCCAAAGTAGCATCTCCGAAGTTCGATCGTGTGGATTCAAGTTTTAGTGATGTATGGGCTCATTTTGATATTCACATCTTGCATCAAACAGCTATGGGGGATCGTCCAGCCTACTCCCGCCTGTTGGGGCAGTACCTCATTACCGGCCTCCGGAATTCGCGTGCGCCTCGCTTCGAATCTCGCGGGAAGGATCGCGAGTATCCGACCTTTATCTACGGGCTCGACTCAGAGACTGGCGAGCCACTCACACACACATGCGATCCCGATCAGCTTGGAACATATTTCGACAAGGACGGTACGCGACTTCACTATCTAACGCCTGTTTACTTCAAACGTGAGGTACTACAGCCTTACGCAGCAGAGCCAGGCCGATACCGACTTTCGCCCGCGCGGCTATCGTGCCTGGATTTATGGGGAATCGATATTTCGTTCAATAGCGCCGGGCTGGTCGAGGTCTATCTCGGCGACCTGGGGCGAGATTTGCCATCGGATGAATGGGGGCACTGGAGGACCTATAACGTTCCTCCAGAAGGCACCATGGATGAAGGTCGTTTCCGACGAGACTTCCTCGCCCAATGGGCTAGTTCAAAGGATGTTGTGGGCGACCTTCGTCGCGCACGGCAACGCGCAGCGGATGCTTCTGCCGAACTACTCGGCGCTCCTATTTGGAAGCCACTCGCAGACGACGTACAAGCCGAGTTCGAGTCGCTTATCGGACCCCTGACCGATGACCCGTCAGCCTTGGGACAACCCCTTCTTCTGTTAACCAAAGTCCTTGCAGACGGCATTGATCCCGCACCCCTGAAGGCTCACCTTTCGACCTACGAGAAAGGCGAACAGTCTCTTCGCCTCCTTCAGAGATACACACAGCAACTCGGTGACGAATCCGATGTGACGGCAATTTTGCGAGACCTTCAAGGCTTTCGGTCAAGGGGTGGAATTGCGCATCTCGCTGGATCCGGAAAAGCCAAGGCTGCAGCAGCGCTTGAGATAACAGATCTTTCTAACGTGGAGGCCTTCGAATCCGTGGTGGCGCGTGCGACCGCTTGCCTCGAAGCGATCACAAGCCTGATTCGGGATCAGCTCGCGAAAGGATCGAAAGCCAACAGCGACTGAGTCGTCCTGCCTGCTGATTCTGCGACGCCGCAGGATAGACCGACTGCCATCCCGTCACCCTCGACCCGCCTTCCGGGGAGCGGGCCTCCGCCGGCGCCCGCCGCGTCAAGACGGCCTTGACGCTAGGCACCCAGGCCGGTGGGCGCCGGCGGGGGTCTGCTCGGCTTGCCCGGGGCCGCGGGTGACGGGTAGGCGGCCATCCCGGAGCCGGAGCGCCCCCGCCGGAGGCGCAGTGACCCGCAACTGCGCATCCAGTCCGCCGCGCGCTACGGCCTGACGCGGGCAGCTCGTCCGCGTCAGTCATTCCGGGCCGGTCGGCTGCTGCCACACGCCTCAACCCCGTCGCCAGTCGTCGCTGCGGCCCGTGGTTGTCCGTACTTCACGCCAGCCGACGGGCGTTGGCATGGCCGCCGCCGCCCGGTTCCAGGCGGCGGTCATGACGCCCTGGTCGGCGGCGTGAGCGGCCCGTTTAGGGCCGCCTTGAGAGACGTACAGGAAGTTTGAACCGACCCGCACAGGTGCAACAAGTTCCGACTCCGGGCGGCGAGGCCGCTACGGCTGCCGCATTGAAAGTCATCGACCGAATCGCCCCGGCGGCTGGCGGCTAAACTCGGCTCCATGATCCGTGCGGTGGTGTTTGACGTCGGTGAGTGTCTGGTCAATGAGGCGAGGGAGTACGGCACCTGGGCGGACTGGCTCGGGGTGCCTCGTCACACCTTCTCCGCAGTCTTCGGAGCGGTGATTGCGCGAGGTCAGGACTACCGCGAGACATTCCAGGTGTTCCGGCCCGGCTTCGATCTGAACGAGGAGCGGGAGAAGCGGGCGGCTGCGGGCAAGCCAGAGTGGTTCGGTGAGGAAGACCTCTACTCGGACGTACGTCCGGCGTTGACCGCCCTGCGGGGAGCTGGCCTCTGGGTGGGGATCGCGGGCAATCAGACGGTGCGGGCCGGCGGACTGCTGCGTTCGATGGATCTCCCCACTGACATGGTCGCGACCTCGGATGACTGGGGTGTCTCGAAGCCGGACACTGGCTTCTTCGACGCCGTGGCGAAGGAAACTCCGTACGGGCCGGCGGAGACGTTGTACGTGGGTGACCGGCTGGACAACGACATCCGGCCCGCAGTCGCGGCGGGCTTCAAGACGGCGTTGATCCTTCGGGGTCCGTGGGCGACCATCCAGCAGACCGATCCGGAGGCAGACCGGTTGACGACGATGCGGATCGCGTCGCTGGCCGAGCTGCCCGAGCGGATCGCGGCGTTCAACGACGAAGCGCGCTGAGGGTGGTCTGCCAGCCGTAGAGCCGGTCGTCGAGCTGGCGGACGCATTCGGTGTCGGCCCATGGCTGTAAGCCTTGGCGGACTTCCCGGATGCGTTCCATGCCGGTGGCGTACCAGGTGATGCCGAGCTGGTCGAGCGCTGCCTGAGCGTGGGCGCAGGCCTCGTCGGGGTGCTTGCGGGCGACCTCGACGGCGGCCAGGTCGCCGAGGATGACGCTGCGCTGTTTGCCCTCGTCGGCGGGCAGCGCTTCCAGGGCCGCGGTGAGGGTGTCGTGGGCCTGGGCGTAGCGGCCCGCCTTGAGCTGGGTGTTGCCCTTGAACGCGGCCAGCCGGACCGGGGAGAACCAGGTGAACCACTCGGGTGAGCGGTGTTCGCTGCCGGTGGTGAGGATGTCCTCGGCGTGCGCGATGGCACGCAGGGCGTCCTTCGGGTGTCCGCAGCGGGTGTCGCACTCGGCCTCGACGGCGTCGATCCATGCGACGAACTCAGCAGAGGCCGGGCCGCGGCGGGCATAGGTTCGGGCGGCCCGGAGGCGTTCGGCGGCCTCGTCGCGGTGCTGCGCCCAGCCGGGGATGAACGCGGCGTGCGCAAGGATCGCCGCGCCCAGGAGCGGATCGTTAGCTTCGCCGGCGGCTTGCAAAGCGCGCACGTAGGTGGCGTCGGCCTCGTCGGGCTGGCGCAGGTCGAAGAACTCGATACGTCCGGCGAGCAGCAACGATTCGGCCAGGGCGGTGGCGAGTAGACGACGGGCGACGCCGGTCGTCTCTGCGAGCAGGTGCAGGCCGAGTCGCGTGTGTTCAGCAACCGTGGGGTGCAGGTGCGCGGGCTGAACGCTCCAGTAGAGCCGGCGGTGCGCGACCGTGATGGTGGTGTAGTCGGCTCCGATGGTGGGCGGCTGCACTGCGGCGGTCGGCTGCGGCAGGGGAAGGCCGGCAGGGACCGCAGACGGAGCGGGCTGCGCGTTAGAGGGTGCTTGGCTGGCTGCCGGTTCGGAGTTCTGCCACGGGGCAGTGAAGCCGAGCTGCTCGATCGGCATCTGCAACGCGTGAACGAGAAGCCGCTGGTGGTCGGCTCGTGGCCAGGGCGGCGCCGGTGACTCCCACCTGCGGATCTGGCGCACGCTGACTTCCATCGCGCCGAGGCCGATGCGCGGGGCAGCTTGAGTGAGTGCATTAGCGAACGCCTGCTGAGAGGCATAGCCGGCGTGCTGGCGGGCGGCCTTGAGCCGGGTGTTGCCGGATGATTGAGTCACGCGCTGTGCCTCCTCGGGTGGGATCAACTCCTCACCACGGTAGAACAGAGTGGTTCTCATGCAGGACTCTGCTTCGGGAATTTGGCACTTGTGACCTTGAAAAGTCCTCTCTAAGTCCTCTTGACGGCCTTCTTGTCTTATGTGGAGTCGGTCACTCTCGTGGCATGAGTGACAACGGGGCTGCGTCGACTACCTCACGAGCGGACGAAGACGCGGTCTCCTTCCGCGGTGGTGGTCTCGGGATGTCCCCGCCCACCGAGCCATGCCCGCGTTGCGAGGGCAGGGGGTGGAAGGTCGTGACCGCCTTCCGCGTGGTCCCGGTCGCCGAGCGGCCTGTCGCCGTGGCCCAGGGCGGCTGCCTCGACTGCGTCGGCACCGGAGAGATTGCGGCTCAGCCGTCCGGTTGTCGCTCATGAATCAACGGGTCCGCGCGGCGACAGGGGCCTTCCCCATGACGCCGTTGATCCGTCCAGCCGGCACCGGGGCGGACGCTGCGTAGCCAGCCGTTCTCCCCGAACTTCGGGCGGTAATCGCCGTCCGCCTCGGTGCCCCTCACCACCCAGGGAGTGGCCTCACATGAGCGGACTCGGATCTCACGACTACTGCAACTCAGCGCGGTATCCCCTGTCCGAGTCGGCGCGAAGTCTGGTGTGGCGGCTCGCTTGCCAGCTGCTCACCGACCATCCGCGTGGCGCAGACGGCTTCTGCCTGACATGCCGACCGCGCCGCAGGTACCCGTGTACGACCCGCCGCCTCGCGATCGTCGGTCTGGTCACGGCAAGCCGGCGGCGCCTCCAAGGTCGGATGACAACAACCGGGGCCGGTAACGAGGCGTCCCGATCGTGCGGTCTGCGATGAGCGCCACGCAGCGACCGGCCCCGCTGGTCCAGGTCGGCGATCTGATCGAGATACCCGAGGCCGACTACTGCTACGGCCTCGGCGTACTAACGATGCGCATAACGGCCATGACCGTCACGCCGCAGGAAGTCCCACGCTTGGAGTGGGTTCGCCTGATCGGCGTACCCCTCTACAACTACGGCCAGGAAGGCCCCGAGCGCGAGGCGCTGGTCCGGGTGGCAGCCCTGCGTCAGCACCCTCCGAAGCGGTGACAGGTCCGGCCCGGCTCGACAATACGGCCGGCCACCACCTAGCCTCTTGCTAAGACAAGTAGTCGTCTCTTCAACTATGCGGGCAGGTGGGCCGGGTGCCGATCGAGGTCACTCCACCGAAATACATCACCATCATCAACGCGATCCAGCAGCGGATCCAGGACGGCACCTACGCGATCGGCAGCACGCTGCCCAGCGAATCGCAGCTGGTCCAAGAGTTCAGCGTCTCTCGCCCTACCGTCGTCCGGGCGATGGAGATCCTTCGCCAGCAAGGCTGGGTCGACGCCCAGCACGGCAAAGGACGAACCGTGCGCGACCGGCCCGCCACCGAATCACGCGCCCTCCCCGCGCACACCACCGCCCTCTTGAACGCCACGGAGGTCGGTGACGTCACCATCCTGCAAGCCGGCGAGGTCGCCGCCCCGCCTCGCGCGGCGGCGGCATTGCGACTCCCGGAAGGCGCGGCCGTCATCGCCCGGCGGCGTCTCATGCGCGTCGCCGGTGTCGGCCCTGTCGAGCTGTCCACGGTTTACGTGCCTACCGCGCTGGCCACCGATTCAGACGTTGCTGCGCAGGAGCCCTTGACCGGCGGCGTCCTGTCACACCTGGCCGACCGGGCGGGCGTCACCTTGGATCACGTTGTCGAGCGGGTTTCTGCACGCATCGCGACACCCGAAGAGGCAAGGCTCCTTGAGCTACCCGAGCGAGACGCCCTGCTCACGCTCCTGCTGACCGTGTGCGACTCAGCCGGCGTACCGCTCCTCGCCGTCGACATCTTGATCCCGTCCAGCCGGCACGAGCTAGAGGACGTCTTCCCTCTCGGCTGAGGTAGACAGACCGCGGTAACGCACGTGGTGATCAACATTGGACTCAAGTCTGGCAATGGGCATCATCGATGCATGGGAGACACCAGCGCCTACACAGTTTTGAGTCGCCTCAACGAGATGCCCTATGCGACAGCCCCTCTGAACCATGAAGCATCGGAGCGTATGCGGCTGCTGCTTGGAGCCCTCTACGCGCTCGAAGCAGCCGGCTGGGTCGATGACACCGCGGGCCGTTCCGTCGCCGGCGGTTGCGAGTTCTGTGACTCCACCTCGGGACAGCCGCACCGAGCGCTGCCCTGTGCCGCGGTGCGTCATCACCGGCTCCCAGCGCCTGAGATGGCGGTCAGGGAGGGTAGGGGTCCTTCTCGGTGAGGGTGAATACTCCCGCCATCACGTTCGGTGACCGCTGGCAGGCCGCCGAGCACTACTAACCGCATGCCAGAAACACCGTTCGCGTTACGGACCCGGAGCCTTGGCCGGCATGCGGCTCGTCCGCGTCACCGCCGGTATGGATGGCCTGTTTGTGATGACGCTGACCATGAAGGATTGGGCCCTGTGCGAACTGCGTGGCCGCGGCATCTGACCGGCCGAAGGAGGGGCTCCGACGGCTGCGATTGCCGCAGGTCGGGTGTGGCCCTGCCGACTGAGTCTGTGGACCTAACTGCCGAGTAGGAGGCACAGATGAGACGACTGGGAACCTTGGTGACAGCGTGCATGGTGGCGGTTGGAGTGATGCTGACGATGGCGTCAGTGGCGGGCGCTGCTCCTGCACCGCAGGTAGCGTGGGCGGTGGCTCGTGCTGCCAGCGTGAACGCTGCCGAATATCCCGAGCCGCCGTACATGGACTTCAACGCGTCCCCTGAGCCCGTCCGCAAAGGCGGAAAGGTGACTCTGAAGGCACGCGCCTCCGATGGCTGGGAGGGGTCCGCGCCGGTACGGATCCGGTTCTACTTCCGGCCTGCCGGAAGTTCGCACTTCGGGTATAAAGGCTCGGCACAGTCCCGGTGCCGCGCCTACTGCGAAAGCTCCGACATCGCTGTGTTCGACGCAAGGAAGACGTTCGTGCAGCGGAAGACCGGGACTTGGAAGGCCACGGCCAAGGTCCGGTACTGGCGTGAGGACGGCTGGCACACGAAGATCGTCCGCGCGTACGACACCGTGAAGGTGCGGTCCTGACCACCGCTGGATGAACGGCGGCGCACGGGGACCTCATGGGCGATGCAGAACGTTCGGCGACCCTGACCTAGCCCGGAGGTCCTCACCCACCTCAAGATCTAAAGCGCGTCACCAACGTCCACGGACAGACGCCTAGATCTCGTTGCTTCTCCCAAGATTGCGGTCGTTCTACCCAGGAGTGACCTGGATCACTCAATAACTCGACAATACGAGTTACGGGTCGATCTACCCCTGAAGCATCTTGATAAGACGAGTTGACGTCTTACCTAGATGCTGGAGTAGTCGATGATCCCCAGCTCGATCAAGATCCCGGTTCCGTGGGAGTACGTCGCGCCGCACGGTGCGCTGTGCCTGGGCGTGGAGCCAGCGACCGACTTCGACAGGCGCGGCCAGGACGACGATCAGTTGCGCGACAAAGAGACCGGCGAGCGCGTGTGGCTCGTCAAGGTTCTCGACCTGGACCCGGAGGCGGGCAAGTTCGGCGCGTCGAAGGAACTCAAGGTCAAGGTCGTCGCCGCTCACCAGCCCGTGCCGCCCACGTCGACTGTGCCGGGCTATCCGCCGCTGGTGGAGTTCACCGACGTGACGCTCACGCCGTACGTGGACTCGCAGAAGTGCAAGGGCAACGGCGCGAAGTGCCGGGCGCGGCAGGCGTGGTCGGTCCGCGCGTCCGCGATGACGGAACCGCAGCAGGCGGCGAAGCCGAAGGCCGCGTGAGCCTTCGAAGCGCGTCAGGGGCGGGATTCCTCCGGCAAGAGACTTCCCCGCCCCCGGCGCTCAACCGCAACCCTCGAACAGGAAGGGCTGAGATGCCCACGGTAAACGACGCTGCCCGCATCACCACGTCGAGCCGCGCGGTCTGGCGTACCTGCGGCGGCTGCGGCCTGCTCTCCGCATTGCCGCCCGACGCCGACAAGTGCCCCAGCTGCGACCGGCCCAGCAGCGCGGATGCGCAGCCTGTGCCGGACGTGTGGGAGGTCGCTCATCGGTATGCCGAGACCATGGGCCGGATCCAGGCCTGGGCCGACATGCTCCACGCGAGCGACGCCGAACGTCTCGACAACATCCGCCGGTTCCTCGCTGACCTCGACCGGTTCAATGCCGCACGCAGCAAGGGGGCCGGGGGATGCCGCTGATCAACGTGATCCGGGGGGAGGCGGTCCCGACCGCGCCGTTCACGGTGCGGACGCCGGTGCTGCGGCTGCCGATCTGGCTTCTCGTGCTGTGGCAGACGGTCAAGGCCCTGTACTGGCTGGCCGCGGCGTACGTGCGGTTCTGGTACGTGACCCTGCCGGCCACCCTGCTGACCTGGCTGTATCTCCGGTTCGACTGGCAGGGGCCGGTCTCATTGGCCGGCGGTGTGGCGGCCGTTGGGGCGGCGTGGTGGTTCGGACATCGGCCGTCGTGTCTGCGGTTCGGCTGCTATCCGGTGCTGGCCCGGTGGCGGCGGTTCGTGTACCGGCGGCGCTGGACTGCGGCGATGGTCACCGCGAAACTCGCCGTCTCCTACGACGGGCAGACGATCATTCCGGTGCTCAAGCGGGTGCGGTGCCGGGCCGGGTCCGACGTCGTGGTCGTGCGGATGGTGACCGGGCAGATCCCCGACGACTTCGCCAAGGCCTCCGAACGGCTCGCGCACACCTTCGGGGTCCGGCAAGTCAAAGCCATCGCTGGTGACGCGTTCGGCACCGTGGTCCTGGTCCTGCTGCGCGGCGACACTCTCCACAGTGTTGTGGCGCCCCCGGCCGTGACCGCTGCTCCGGACTTCACGGCCCTCACTCTCGGCGTCCGGGAGGACGGGGCGCCGTATGAGCTGCGGCTGTTCGGCACTCAAATCCTCATCGTCGGGGCGACCGGATCCGGCAAGGGCTCGGTCATCTGGTCCCTGGTGCGCTCGCTCGCCGGCGGTGTCGGATCGGGGCTGGTGCAGCTCTGGGGGCTGGACCCGAAGGGTGGCATGGAGTTGGGTATCGGCCGGCCGATGTTCGCCCGGTTCGCCTCGCGGGACTTCGCCGAGATGGCGCAGATGATCGAACAGGCGGCCTCGACGGCGCAGGACCGGGCCGCCCGGCTGGCCGGCGCGACCCGCCAGCACACCCCCACTCTGGCTGATCCGCTGATCGTCCTGGTGATCGACGAGCTGGCGAACCTGACCGCCTACCTGACCGAACGGCAGCTCAAGGACCGGATCAAGGCGGCGCTCGGCATCGTGCTGACCCAGGGCCGGGCGGTCGGCGTGCACGTGGTCGCCGCGATCCAGGACCCGCGTAAGGAAGTCCTGCCCGCGCGCGGGCTGTTCCCGACCCGGATCGGGCTGCGGCTCTCTGAGCCGGCCGAGGTGGACATGGTCCTCGGCGACGGGATGCGCGACCGTGGTGCCCTGTGCGACCGCATCCCGCAGACCCAACCAGGTGTCGGCTACGTGGCGCTGGAGGGCGATCCGACGCCGATGCGGGTCCGGTTCTCGTTCCTCGAAGACGACCACATCCGCGACATGGCCCACACGTACGGGCGGCTGCGGGTCATCGACGGCGAGGCCACCGGTGGTGGTGCGGCATGACCGGGCGCGCCGATCGGCTTGAGTCCGTGGTCCTGGTCGTCATCGTCGTGACCGTGGCGGCCTCGGCCGGGTGGGCGTCGTTCACCCACGTGCACGACTGGACCATGCGCCACGCCCCTACCGGGACACCGGACGCGTTCGGCTGGGTCAACGCCGTCATCAGTGAGCTGGTGCCGGTCGCGGCGTTCCTCGTAATCCGGCGGCGGCGCCGGGCCGGTGACCCGATCGGCTACCCCCTCACCCTGCTCATCGCGGCAGCGACGCTGTCGCTGGCCGCGCAACTCGCCGTCGCGCAGCCCAGCGCGTCCGGGTGGCTGCTCTCGGCTGTGCCCGCGCTGGCGTTCATGGCCTTGGTCAAGCTCGTGCTCTCCACGCCGGTCACCGCTCACCCGGCGGCCGGTCACCCGGTGGCCGGCGCGCCGCTGGCCGTCGACACCGCCGCTGCTCCGGTCGCCGACCACCCGGCCGTGAGCATCCGCCTTCCGGAACCGGCACCTCGACCGACGGCGGTCGTCCCGGTCCCCGCCGGAGCGTTCACCCGACTCAACGGCACCCCTGCCGGCTCGGAGGCCACCCGATGACCGCACCCACCCTGCCGCTGCCGATGCCCGTCCCGGCCGCCGATCCTTCCCGGCCGGGCTCGCGGGCCGCACGCCTCGCCCTACCTCGGTCTGTCGATGCGCTCAAGAACCTCGCAGTCGAACACGGCGTCTGTATCCGACCAATCGCGTTGCGTCGCACTGATCTGACGACCGGGCGACGGAACTGATCGACCTGCCCTGCGGGGCCACGCTGGAAGCCAAGTGCCCGCCCTGCGCGAAGCGGGCACGCCACTACCGGCAGGTGCAGATCCGCGAGGGCTGGCACCGTACCGACGAACCGCTTGCGCCGCCGGCCGCCGCGACCGATGACCAGAAGACGTTGATCTCGCTGCGGGCGCACTTCGAGTTCTATCGGGCTCAGGCCGAGCGCAACGCCGAGTGGGACCAGATCGCGGAGCTGGATGAGGCCATTATGGAGGTGGAGGAAGCCATCGCGGCCGAAGGGCTGCGGGGCCGCGTCGCGCCACCGCATCACGGCGTTGAGGACGCTGAGGACGACCAGCCGCGCCGGGTGCGGTCGACTCGTCGGCGGCAGGGCGTCCCGGATCTGCCCCGGCAGAAGGTCCAGGCGCGCACTGTCGGGCGTACCTATGCGGGCCGTGACGGCAGCACGCACCAGCCGTCGATGTGGTTGACCTTGACCCTCGACACCTACGGCCCGGTGCATTCCATCCCGGCTGGCCGGCCGTGTGCCTGCCGCCGCCGGCACACCGACGACGACCCGCTGTTGGGTACGCCGGTCGACCCGTCGCGCTACGACTACCGGCGCGCGGCCTGGGACGCCGTGCACTTCCCTCGGCTGCTCGACCGCTACTGGCAGAACCTACGGCGGGCGGTCGGCTGGAACGTGCAGTACGCCGGCTGCGTGGAGCCGCAACGGCGGCTGGCTCCGCACGCGCACTTCGCCATCCGGGGGACCATTCCGCGCGCAGTGCTGGAACAGGTCGCTGTGGCGACGTACCACCAGGTGTGGTGGCCGTCCACGGCGACGCCGCGCTATCCGTTCGATCGGCCGCCGGTCTTCGACGCCGAGGCGGATGCGTGGGTCGACCCGGACAACCGATCGTCGCTGCCCGACTGGGATGAGGCCCTGGACGCCATCGATGACGACCCGGACGCCGAGCCGGCGCATCTCGCCCGGTTCGGCCCGCAGGTCAAGGCCAAGGGTGTCGACTCCGGCGCCCAGGACGTGAGCCGCACGATCGGCTACATCACCAAATACGTCACCAAGTCCGCGGCTGACTGCCACGCCATCACCAGCGACCCGCAACGCGACCACGCCGACCGGCTCTGGCACCAGCTCCGGGTCACGCCCTGTTCGGATCGCTGCGCCAACTGGCTGCTCTACGGCGTGCAGCCCAAGAAGGCCCACGGACGGCTGCGTCCGGGCTACTGCAAGGGCCGGGTGCACCAGAAGACCACGCTGGGCATCGGCGGCCGGCGCGTGCTGGTGTCGCGGAACTGGTCCGGCAAGACCCTGGCCGACCACCGCGCCGACGCGCACGCCTGGGTCAAAGCGCTGCTTGGCTTCTCGGACACCGCCGAGGAAGCGCCGCCGGCCGACCACCAGGCGGTCAAGCCGTCGCCGATCGCCTGGGAACTCGCCCGACCTGGGGACGTCGACCTGCCACCGCTGGAATACCGCCTCCTGCGGCTCGTCTCCCAGCGCATCCAGCGCCGCTCGCAACTCATCGCCGCTCGGCAACGCGACGGCACTGATCCACCCGCCGATGTTTCGGCAACCGGTTTGGCGGCCCCTGTACGAGAGGAGATCCACGTATGACGAAGCGGTTGTGGTCGGTGTCCGACCTCTCCGAGTACCTCGGCATCCCGGTCGGCACCCTCTACCAATGGCGTCACCGGGGGCAGGGGCCGCGTGCCCGCAAGGTGGGTCGCCACCTGCGCTATGACCCGTCCGATGTGCAGTCGTGGCTGGATGAGGCGGCGTAGTCATGTGCGCAAAGAAGCGGCCTGATGGCAAGTGGCGCGCCCGCTACCGCGACGCGGCGGGCAAGGAGCACGCGCGGCACTTCGACCGCAAGGTGGACGCCGACCGATGGCTGGCCTCGGTCAAGACCGCGCAGGCTCGCGGCGAGTGGGTCGATCCGGCGCTGGCGCGGGTCACGGTAGGGGAGTGGGGTGCTCGGTGGCTCGGCGACCAGGTGCAGCTCAAGCCGTCCACCCGGCAGCGATACGAGGGACTGTTGCGCAACCAGATCCTTCCGGTCTGGGAACGCGTCGCCCTTTCGGCAGTGACGCACGCGGACATCGGGGCCTGGGTGCGCCGGTTGGCTGAGGCCGACCTCGCACCCTCCACCATCCGGCAGGCGCACCGCGTGTTCTCGATGGTCCTGACCCTGGCAGTCAAAGACGGTCGGCTGGCTCGGAACGTCGCGGCCGGGGTGAAGCTGCCCCGTGTCAGCCGTGCGGAGAAGATCTTCCTGACGCACGGCCAGGTCCGCATGCTCGCCAACGCTGCGGAGCCGCACGGGTTGATCATCCGAGTGCTGGCGTACACCGGTTTGCGCTGGGGCGAGCTGGCCGCGCTGCGCGCACATCGGGTCGACCTCGTGCGCCGCCGGCTGCTGATCGCGGAGTCGGTCACCGAGGTCAACGGCGTGGCGGTGTTCGGGACGCCGAAGTCTCACCAGCGGCGATCCGTACCCGTGCCGCGCTTCCTGGTCGAACCGATCGCGGCGCACCTCGCCGGCCGGAAGCCGGAAGATCTGGTCTTCCCCTCGCCGGGAGGTGGGGTGCTGCGCAACACGAACTTCCGTCGTCGCGTCTTCGATCACGCGGCGGAAGCCGTAGGGCTCCCGGACCTTACGCCGCACGAACTCCGGCACACGGCGGCGAGCCTGGCCGTGGCGGAGGGTGCCAACGTAAAGGCTGTTCAGCGGATGCTCGGCCACGCCTCCGCGGCGATGACGCTGGACGTCTATGCGGACCTCTTCGAGGACGACTTGGACCAGGTCGCGGACCGTCTCGACGAGGCAGCGACCCGCGAGGATGCGGACCAGATGCGGACCGGGGACACCGGTCCGGCCCTCGACGCGGTCCGGCCGAAGCGCCGGAAACATCCCTGACCTGCATGCGAAGAGAAGCGCGCCCGGCAGGATTCGAACCTGCGACCGACGGATTAGAAGTCCGTTGCTCTATCCGCTGAGCTACGGGCGCCTGACCGGCCCACAGGGTGGGCTGGCCTGCACATACTAGAGTTTCGCCGCCGCCCGGTCGAGCGGGATGTCAGTGAGTCGTCGCGCCCGCTTTGTCCTCCGGGGCGGGCGGCACCGAGACCTCCGGCGTGCCCTTCGGCGGGACGAACGCGTCCACCCATCTGCCCAGTTCGCGGAACACCTCGGTGCGGACATCCTTGCCGGACAGGGTGAGGTCGTGCAGCCCGCCGTCGAAGCGGGTGATCATCACCCGCGGGCCCAGGCAGGGGGCCCAGCGCACGATGTGTTCCACGTCCAGGACCGCGTCGGAGACCCGGACCTCCTCGGCCCAGTCGCGGCCGCGGAAGGTCCGCGTGGAGCAGGCTACGAGCACGGGCGCGTCGATGGTCAGGCCCGCGCGCAGGCGGGCCTGGCCGCGCCTGATCGCTTCGAGCCATCCCGTACGCACGGGAAAGCCTTCCAGCGGCTTCCATGCCAGGTCATACGTCCACTCGCCACGGTAGTCGCTGTGCAGACTCTGCCCGTACAGGCCGAGCGTGCTCAGTGGCAGCGCCCGGTAGGGATTCCGGCCGGCCCGGCCGACGATCTTCATCAGTGGCCTGCGGAGCAGCCACGGCACGTTGAAGTCGAAGAACGGGCTGTTCAGGAACAGGCCGTCGACGAGGCCCTGGCCGCTCCTCGAGTGTGCCCACAGCGACGTGACCAGGCCCCCGGTGGAGTGCCCGGCGACCAGCAACTGGTCGTGGCCGTCCACCTCCCGGATGATCCGGACCGCCTCGTCCAGTTCCGGGTAGTAGTCGGTGAGGCTGCGGCAGAAGTTGGGCGTCTGGTGATCGAGCAGGCTGCGACCGTATTTGCGCAGGTCGAGCGCGTAGAAGTCCCAGCCTCGCTCGACGAAGAAGTCGGCCATGTGGGTCTGGAAGAAGTAGTCCACGAATCCGTGCACGTAAAGCACCGCGCGGCGCGACGGGGTTTCCCCGCGGCGTCGGACGAGGGTCGCGATGACTGCGCCCTCGTCGTCGGTGCCTAGATCGATGGTGTGTCGCTCGTACGGCAGGCCCAGGACGTCGGTCTCCACGCCGTTAGGTTACCCACGCGTAGGGTTCTTGGCGCTATACCAAACCCGACCGATCTTCAGCCGTTATCCACATTCTCCCTCCATCCACAGGCCAGAACGGCTTTCGAAGCGGACATCGGGGCATTCACTGCACGCTGCTTCCCAGATTCCCCACGTCGAAGGAGAAGCAGTGTTCGAGACGAACGTCGTTGTTGTCGGGAATGTGCTCACCGCGCCGGAGTGGCGGCGCACCACCAGCACCAACACCCTGGTCGCCAACTTCCGGGTGGCGTCGACCGCCCGCCGGTTGGACCGGGAGAGCGGCCGCTGGGTCGACGGCAACCAATTCCGCGTACGGGTCAACTGCTGGCGCCGCCTCGCCGAGGGGGTGGCGTCCTCGGTCACGGTCGGCGACCCGGTCGTCGTGGCGGGACGCCTCTTCACCCGCGACTGGACCGACGCCGAGGGCAACCTGCGCACCACGTACGAGATGGAGGCGGTGTCGGTCGGCCACGACCTGGCCCGCGGGCGCGGCCGCTTCCTGCGTAACAAGCCCGCCGCCGCGACGAGCACGGTGGAGACGGTGGAGGCGGAGGGGCAGATCCGCGGCGAGGCGACGGCGCTGGTCTCCGACGAGGAGGCTCCCACCGTGTACGGCGACGGCGTCCTCGACGGCGACGAGCCGACGTTCGAGGAGGTCCCGTCGGTCGCGGGCCTGCGTGGCGGCACCCTCGAGCCGTTCGACACCGACCTGACGATGCCGCAGGTTGCGGAGCCCGGCTCCCCGGCCGAGCCCGATGCTTCGGCCTCCTCGGCCGAGCCCGGTGTTTCGGCGGAGCCGGGCGCCTCCGGTGAGTCCAGTTCGCCGGGGGCGCCCGGTCGTTCCGGGGAGCCCGAGACGGAGATCTCGGGCGAGGGCGGCGGGCGTCGCACCGCCCGCGGTCGCGGCGGCCGGCGGCAGCCCGTGCCCGCCTGATGTTTTGTGAGCTGCCGTCGCTGCGGGACCGGCATCCCCCGTTGGGTTCCGCGGCGGCGGCGCAAGACCGGCCCTCCCTTCCATCCACCCGGCCGACACACCGTCGCGCGGCGCCGACCTCCGCGGCCGCCACCGCACGGGAGGTCGGGCGGTGCGCACCGGTCCCGGTGCGGATGGCCGAGGGCCGGCCGGCCGAT
>NZ_JBEZXZ010000196.1:0-16751 GCF_040638275.1 Actinoplanes sp. NPDC026623
ACGCCGACACCAAGCACGAGCCCGACGAGCCCACTACGCCCGCCGCCTCAACCTCGAACTCCAACCATGATCACGAATGGCGGCTGCCGTACTAGGCCGTCGCCCCACTGGTTATTTTGGACAACGGAGGCGGAGAAGGTGACATCGAACGTTCCCTGCGCCACCACACTCACGGCGCCCGTTCCCTCGAAATCGAAGCTCGTGATCTCGAGATCGAGGAACTCGATGGTTACTGGGCCGACATCGTCGGAGTCATCCTGGGCAAGGCTGTATCGAACCTGATCGTCGATATTAAGATCAAGGTGCCCACGAGCTGCTCGACAGCTTCGGTCAGTGGCGTCAGGCACCACTCCTCGATGATGGTCACAGCTGTGTGACCCCGATTGTTCAGCTGTGTCTCGCCGTGCGTGTCGCGGACGATGGCACGGGTCAGGTAGTCCGCCAGGGCGGGGTGGATCTGGGAGATAGCCTGCACGATCGCGGGGCCGTGTTGGACGCACGCGGCTGCCGCTACCGGATCGGTCGGGTCTGCGCTGCGAACCGTCAACATGCTCTTGGCCATCTTGTTCGCGGTGGAGAAGCTGCGCACCAGCCGGTCGATGTAGCGGATGGTGGCTGGACGTACCGATCGCCTGATGCCAGCCGGTGCCCTGCCGCGGGCTTGCCTGGATCGTGTTTCGCCGTCGAATCGGGACGCACGACGCCCTGCCGCGAGATCAGCGCTGTCCCCGCGCCTCGGGCTGGCCCGCCGACGCCGGTGCTACTGGCAGGGACGGCTGATCCTCGGCCTTGATCTTGGATGTCCGTCGAACGGGGCATGCCCCATCATGATGAAGGTGCGGTCCAAACTCGCGGAGATTGATCAACGACCGAACCGATCCACGGGGTCGAACCCGCGGGCCGCTGGTGTCACCACTCGCGAGCCCGGCCACCCCAGCAGTCTGCCGGGTGAGCCGGTAGGCCCCGCAGGCGGCCTTCTGATAGCCGCTCACATTTCGCGTTTTGTCGACGCGGCCATCACGCTGAATCGCCGTGGAGGCGACGGCGAAATGAATGGTCGTTATTGATAAACGCAAGGAATTGGCCGCCGCTGGGTGTGGCAGGTCCGGCGGGCCGCGCGTGCCATACTCGACGAGTTGCAGTCGACGCTGCTCACCCAGTGTCCTTGGAGGGAGCGGAAACTCGGATGGATGTGGCCGACGGACCTCGGCATGCCCTACTTGTCATAGACCTGCAGCGGGACCTGTGCCATGACGGTCGACGCCGAGAGCTGGTGAAGCCCGCGGTGGCGAACATTGTTCGGCTGGTTGACCACTGGTCGGCGCAGGGACTGCCCGTCTTTTACACAAAATTCGAGCTGGACCCTGATGATCCGCAATTCGACCGGTTCGGTGACCGGTACTGCGTCCGCGGTACCGAGGGCGCCGAGTTCATCGACGATATCCTGCCGCTGCGCGGCACGGTGGTGGCGAAGTCCAAGCACTCCGCCTTCTTCGACACGGCCCTGGAGAAACTGCTGCGCGACGCCGGCTGCGACGGTGTCGTCCTGACCGGACTGCAGACGCAGATCTGCATCCTCACCACCGCCGCGGACGCCTACCATCGCGGACTGGACGTCGTGGTCGTGGAGGACGCGGTGGCGTCCACCCGCGATGACGTACGTCTGCAGGCGATCGAGTGGATCCACAAGTACGTGGGGACGTCCACCAACACGGCCAATCTGCTGGAAGCATGACCACGCGGCGCGTTTCGGAAGGCGACCGGCTCGGCCTTGCCGCTGGGGACGGCCTCGGGGCGAGCTCGGCACTCATCGACACCCTGATCGCTCCGCTTCTCGATCTCCCCGACGTCCGTGAGGACGGCTTCCGGCTGGCTCAGCGAACCGAACCTCGCGTGATCACGTCCGACGTGTTCAGCGTGGACCCGCTGATCTTTCCCGGGGGTGACATCGGGCTGCTGGCCGCCACCGGGGCCTGTAACGACCTGCTTGCGAGCGGGGCGAGGATCACGGAGGCGGCGCTCGGCATCTTCGCGGCCGCCGACCTGGAGAGGGCGACACTGCAGCGCTGCCTGGAGTCCTTCGCCGCTCCACTGGCCGAACTCGGTGCGTCGGTTGTCTGCGGAGACACGAAGATCAGTCCGTTTCGTGAACCCGAACTGCTGCTGTTCGTCACCGCTCTCGGTGTCGCACTCTCGCCCCAGCGATTCGACATGGCGGACACCGAGGCCGGTGACGTCATCATCGTCACGGGGGCACTGGGCGATCACGCGATCGCCGTGCTGTCCGAGCGTGAGGGCCTTGGGTTCGAGGCCGTCGTACGCAGTGATGCGCGCCTGCTCAACGGCCCGATCGAGGAGCTGATCGGCGCCGGTGAGCTGCACTCCATCCGCGATCTCACCAGAGGTGGGCTGGTGGGAGGCCTCTGGGACGGCTTCCGGGCGACCGGGCTCACCTGGAGCGTGCGAGAGGAGTCGATCCCCGTCCACCGGCCGGTGCGGGCCGCCGCCGAAATGCTCGGCCTTGACGTGCTGACGCTTACCAACGAGGGATGCATGCTGCTCACCGCTCGAGCCGAGCACAGCGAGCATGTGATCGAGACTCTGCGAAAGTGGCCGGAGACCGCCGAGGCCGAGGTGATCGGCACGGTGGCCCGGGGCGGGGATGTCCTCGGTCCGCAGCTCATCAGCGATCGTCGAGGTCCGAAGCTTATTCCGATGCCGGGCGGTATCGGGATCCCCCGCCTCTGTTAGATCCCGCTCATGAAGGGACCCCTACGCATGACGCACACGCGGCTGGCTGAGCAGTTGTTGCGCGCCTGTACCCGGTGGGGGCAGGAGGCGACGGCGGTCTTGGACGTCGACCGGATTGTGTCGCAGGCTGCGGCCTTGGTACGCGAGCCGGGCGGACAGCGTAAACCCGACCTGGATTCGGCTGTCATTGTGACCAAGGCCCCGCACGCGGGATCGGAATCCTCGGTCATCGCGATCGTGGCGCGTTGTCTGGCCTTTGGTGTTCACGTCCAGCGGGTGGTCCGGATGGAGTCCGACCAGGCCGAATCGATCGCCCGCGCACTCTATCCCGACGTGTGGCTCAATTTCGTGCGGATGCCGGTAGGCCAGCGCGCCTGGGATCGGCTGGCGGAGGTTTTCGACTGCGACGACTATGAGACGATCTTCGGCTGCCGCTACAGCCCGACGGCCGTGGTCACCGGATACCAGGCGGTTCAGGACAACCGTCTTTCCGAGACGGAGTTGATGGAGATCTGGCAGACGGGCCGGGAACCGTTGCCTCGCGACGCCGCCGCGCAACATTACGGCCAGGCGGCGGCCGATCTCATTTCTCCCGATACGGCGACCGCCGCGTATTTCTGGTATCGCGGCAGATTCCCGATCGGTATCCACCGCATCGGCTCGAGCCTGATGGCGTTCGCCATGCGCCACCCTCGGCTCTACGGTGGACGTCCGATTGTGCTGCTCAACGGGCAGTTCAGCCTGCTGCCGCAGCGGTTCCGCGGAAGTGGTGACGCGGGGGCGGTGGTGATCGAGCTGGGACTGACCGACGCGACCACGATCCCCGATCTTCGACGTCGGCTGATCGGTGATTCGGACGACCCGCGCGAGTGCCGCCCGGGCTCCATCCGCCGCGACGCGTACGACGGAGATTTCGAAACGGACGCGCCGGAGACGGTGGTCACCGCGTGGGCCAACGCGGTTCACGCGAGCGACGGTTACCTGGCCGGTGCCATCGAGGCAAGCGCCCTGCTGGGCGCGGAGAGTGGCCGCGAATTCAGGCAACGGCTGGAGAGCCTGGGGTACTCGTCCACCGAGATCGACCTATTGATCATGAAAGACCCGGTCATCGCGGCCGACGGCGACGAGCAGCGGTTGACGAAGCGAACTGCCATGGACGATCGCGAGAGGTGCCTCGAGACCATCCAGAGGTTCTTCCCGCCGCTGGAACGGTTCGCCTTCAGCGGCACCGCACGATTTCCGCTGTCGGCGTTGTTGGATCGCCGGCCCACGGACCGATCGGCAACGGCGATCAATCGGCCTGCTCCGGAACTCGTCAGCCGCTTCCCGCTCGCGCCGCCGTCGGCCGTCTCCGATGCCGCCTCGGCCGCGCTGGTTGCCGCGGGGGAGACGTTGATCGGGCGCAACGGTCTGGCGATCATGACTCCCTGCGCCGGATCGGGGGGTCGATTCGGCGGATACCACGTGCCGGAGGGCGACCTCGCGCGTCTCAAGCCGCTGTTGGGGCTGTTCGACGTTGCCGGCCGGCAGGTGAGTGCGATGGACGTCCGGACAGCTCACGTGCGTGCTCTCGGCCGCAGATTCGGTGTCGTGCCGCCGATGCTCGTGTCCTGCAGCCACCAGACCGAGCCACACCTGCGCCGGTGGGCCAGAGGTGCCGCGGACGACCTGGACCTGACCACGGCGAGGGTTCCGGTGATGTACCGGCTGCGGGTGGACCAGACCGGCCCGAACTCCGCGCTCCCGGCCGCGACCAGCGCCGACCAGATCCTGCGTGACCTCGACGGATCGCCGCTTCTCAAGCCGGTCGGAAGTTTGGGGATGCTTATCGCGGCGGCGTGCTCCGGCACCCTGAGGTCCTGGGCGGAAGGCGGTGTGCAGGTGGCTGTAACGGCGAACTCTGACGACGTCGGCTTCCGGGTGGATCCCGCCATACTCGGTCTTTTCGTCCAGCGCCCTGCTCTGGACGCGGTCGTGCTGACCGTTCGGCGCTCCGGCGCCGTGCGTGGTGGCCTCCTCCGCGAACGCTCCGTCGGGGAGGGCTGGTCGGCCTACATCGAGGAGCACGCCGAGGCGTCAGGCAGCGGATTCGACCAGTTCAACACCAACCAGATCTACGTTCGAGTCAGCTCCGTGCGCCGTGCTCTTGGCGGAGACGGCCCCGACGAGGTTTACGAGGCATGTCGCCGGCTGCCGCTCTACTTCGAGCAGAAGCAGGTGAACGTGGGCGGTGTGCAGGTGCCGACGTTGCACGGCTATCAGACGTGTGCGGACATTCTCCGGCTATTGCCGACGGTCCTTGCGCTGCGGCTTTCCCCTCACCCGGAGCCGGGCCAGTGTGGCGGTTACGCGGCGCTGAAGTCGGCCGCCGATGTGCCCGGTGCGCAGGAGATCCTCACGGCCCTGGTTGCCGCCGGCGATAGGCTGGAGTTGCCGCCCATCGGACAATCGGCAGGAGCGGTCGGTCCGTGACGGCTGATCTCCGGGCTGCCCTCGCCCAGCAGCGTGGTTGTGTGGCACAACGCGTACTCTCTTGATTGCTGTGCGAGAAGATCGGGACCTCGAACACCGGTCCGAAGTGGAGTTCATGTGGCGAATGCGGACATATGGTGGGATGGGCCCGACCGTGAAACCGCCGCCCTGATCGCGAAGCTGGGCGGCAAGTCCGTCGTGCAGCGCGCCGTCTCCGATGTCCTGCCGGGCCGCCGGGTCAAGTTGTGTGCACTCACGCAGGGCATCTCAGGCAGCATCGTCTTCCTGGCATCACCGCAGCGGATTCTCGGCGACGGCCGACGGGTCTCCGAGGTCGATGGGGTGCTCAAACTTGGTCCGGCGCGGTTGCTGGCCGACGAAATGGATCGATACGATAAGTGGGTCTCGCACTTGCTGGCGCAGTCGAGCCACTTTCCACCCCTCGATTCTCCGCCCGGCCTCGCCGAGATAGCCGCCGCGGCCCCGACCGAAATCCACGCGTTGCACTACCGGCACGTCGGGCACGTCACGTTCGGTAACCGATTTCGTGATCTCAACGCAGCGGGCGATATCGACGGCGCCTATCGCCTGGTGGAATCCCTTCTCACCATTTTGCGCCCGTGGCAGGAGATAGCGGAGCCGATCGGGTCCGAGTCCCTGACGGCGGGTGGCGTCTTCGCCTTCGACCGCGATCCGTTCGGCGAGTTCGACGAGGTCTGCCAACGGCTCAACACGGCTCTGGGCAATGATGCCGATCTGATCGACCCCGACCAGTGTGACGCGATCCGGCACCTGTGGGCACCGGACACCCTCTCCTCGGAGCGCCAGCTGAGATCCATCGTGCATGGCGATCTGCACGTGGAGAACATCCTGTTGAACAACGGTGACAATGCGACGCTCATCGACTTCGGGGCGACCGGCGAGGGACACTTTCTTCGTGACCTCACCACCCTCGAGGCCCACCTGGTCATGCGTGCCCTGTCGCCCCCGGGCGACGTGGTCGGTGACGAGCAGAGGAACTTCGTGGCCGACGTCGCCTGCCTCTATTCCTCGGACGCCTTCGCCGATCCGTTCCAGGAGATCACTCGCAGCCCCATGCATGCCGCCGTCATGCGGCTACGGCGTTACGCGCTGTGCTGCCTGATGCGCGGCGACCTCAATTACATGCCGCAGTACGTCGTCGGGGTTCTGCGCCATGCCATCCGTGTCTGCACTCGCCGAGATGAGAACCTCACCGAAGGGCAGCGCTGGATCGCCGCCAAGATCGCATTGCAGCTCCGGGACGCCCTCGTCATCGAGGGCAGACGGCTGCTGATCCGGGAGTCGTCCACCGCGAAGGGCCTCGGCCCGTACTCCTTTCTGGGGCCGCCGCCGAGCCCTCCGATCGACCCCAGCCAGTTGCGGGCGCCGAAGCTGGGTCCGTGTACCCCGGACACCTGGCTGACGATGGCACGACTGTTCCTTCAGGCCCGGAGGGTCGACCTGCTGGGCGTCGCGCCGGCCCAGCTGATATCCGCGGTTCTCAAGGTCTTCGACGAGGAGGAGACCGAGCTCCGCCCTCGCTTGCGGTATGTGACGCTTCCTGCCTTCTTGGGTGAGGGCGCCGGCGAGGCGCTCGCGCCCAACTGGAACGCGGCCCTCATCGGGATGCGCAATGTCGTGCGAAGCCTGCCCAACGACCGCTCGTCGATCGTGGGATCGGCGCCGGCGCCGAGCGGCGTTACCACCAACTGCCTGGTCCGGGTGGTCGGACAGGATGACCTATCGACGATCTATCTGTTAAGTCAGGTGGCCAGTCCGGGCGTGGTCGACAGCCCCTACGTACTGGCGGAATTGGCGGATGAGGACGGGCATATACTCGACGTGATCGAGAAAGCGACAGCCCGCGCCGAGCCGATCATCATGCGTGAGGTCGACTGCCTGCCGATGGACGAGGTGCCGACGGAGGCGTTGCCCGACCTCATTCCGCCGACAGCCTTCCGGCTGACGAACTACGGCGACACCGCGCCCCGCTCGCCGAGTATGTTGCCGGTGGCCGTGACGATCCTTCGCGGCGCGAATCGCCCCTATGGCCGGCAGGTCCTGGTAAAGGTGCGCTCCCCGCTGTGGGATATCGATGACTTCGGTCGCCTGTCGTTCCTGAGCGCGCGGATTCTCGCGGACGATGTCGCTCGCGCGTACGGGAAGATCATTCCCATGCCGGAGGACGACGAGGACGCCTTCGATGCACTCTGGGAGAGCGTCGGCACGCCGGAGCCGTTCCTGCTGACAGAAAATGTGTTCGTCGAGGCGGCGATGCGGGACGTCTACCAGACGACGCTGCTCGATCTGCCGCCCGATCGATTCATCAGCCGGGGCTTTCATGTGTTCGACCGGGAGGACGGCCAGATCCAACTCGGCTTTGCCGTCTTCACGGTGGATCTCACCAAGAACGAGCTCTCCGAAGCCCGCCGAGCGTGCCAGTCCATGAACGGTACGAGTGGCGGTGACCTGCTGCGCATCATGCGCGTGGACGACCTGCTCAGCGGCAAGCACCAGGTCAATCGCATCATGCGCGACCGGCCGGAGTGGCTGCTGAAGCATTGCCTAGGGCGCAACGTCGACTGAGCTCGTCCGACCTACTTCCACCGGTCCTGTCCGCCGTCCTGATCGGCGATGCCACCGGACGATTCGACAATCAAGCGTGCCACGATCATGCGTTGGCCGGTCGGGGTGATGCGCCCCTCATCGAGCAGGGCCTGAGTCGCACCGACAATCTTTTTTCGGTCGGCGGTATCGAGCCCGGTGAGCGCCTTGTAACCGGCCAGGAGTGCCTGCAACTGCTCAAAACTCGATCTCGGCTGCTTGAGTGCGTCGACGATCCGGTCGGTGTCGGCCACCTGGCTGTCGCCCTGCATGATGCCGAGGGCAAACACTCTCTCGCCATCCGTGCCACCGTCGTACATGTCCCTGATCTGATCCGCGGTCCACACGCCGGAATCGGCCGAGCGGCGGGCGGCGGAGACGACGCCCTCCATCTCCAGAGTGCGGGAGGAACCGGGCGCCAATTCCTGACGCAATGATTCGTAGCGGCGCGGAAGATTCTGCGCTTCGGCCAGGATGCGCACGGCCTCGTGCCGCAGCTGCCGTGCCTCCTCCTGGTTGCCTACGTTCTGTTCTGATTCCGCCGCGACGAGGACCTCGAGGGCGCGCTCGGTGTCACTGAGCGCGGGTGCCAGATAGAGACGCGTCAGCAGCCAGACAGCCAAGAAACCGAAGATGGCGAAGTAGATGATGAGTGCGGCGGCGTATACCTTGCTCGCCGGACCGGTGCCCACCGCCGGTGCGACCGTGTCGATGAGGCCGCCACCCATTCGTCGAAGCGAGGCCAGCTGGATCAGCCCCACACCGACCAGAATCTTGGTGAGCCAGTCCGAAATCTGTTCGAGATTGGTATTCGCGCGATAGCGGGCCCTGGTCCGTGAGGAGGCGGAGGCGTCGTCCCGATCGGAGTTGTCGGTGGCCGCACGCGGCACCCCGAACAGAAAGCCGAGCAGGCCCCCGGACAGCGCGGACGCGGCGGCGACCATCAGCGAAATCGTCAGGACGGAGAGGTCGCCGGCGGCGATGGCCTGCATGAGGACAACAGCGATGCCGAAAGCCGGGGCGATGATCAGGGTGAGCCAGCGGACGCGACGGTTTCCCGCCGACCGGGTGGCCTTGGACGCCATTGCTGCTCCCTCGTGCGAGCGGTGCCGTCCCGCGGCGACGCTTCGCCATCGCGATCTCCGCATGATGGTGGCACACCTCGAGGCGATTTCCCATCGTGTCCGA
Source organism: Actinoplanes sp. NPDC026623 (assembly GCF_040638275.1). Taxonomy (NCBI): domain Bacteria; kingdom Bacillati; phylum Actinomycetota; class Actinomycetes; order Micromonosporales; family Micromonosporaceae; genus Actinoplanes; species Actinoplanes sp. NPDC026623. Next base: position 9,037 of record NZ_JBEZXZ010000196.1, read on the forward strand.
TGGCCACTTGAGTCATCGGCGCGGTCGCGTTGTACCGGATTCGGCCGGGTGCCACGATCGCGTCGATCGCCGACACCCGGATGTCAATCGGGAGACGTTCCGCACCTGGGTCCACGCGCCGAAGACCAGCGGCGGGGCACTTCCGGGTCCGCTGCCCCGGCCGTGAGGCCGGCGGCGGGTTCGGTCGAGGACGAGAACATCGAACTGCGCCGGCGGGTCCGGGAGCTGGAGCAGGAGCGGGACATTCTGCGGAAGGCGGCCCGGTATTTCGCCGGCGAGACACGCTGGTGACCGCTTCCAGTTCCTCGCCGACCACCAGGCACGCTACGGCGTGAAGCAATTGTGCCCGGTCCTGAGGATCGCCCGGTCGGGCGCCCGAGATGCGGGAGCAAACGCTGAGCAGGGCGCACGTGTACCGGTCCTCCCGGTTCAGGATTGGCGGTGGGCGCGCTCGACTACCTCGTTCTCCTGTAATGGCTGGGCATGATGACTCAAGCACATGGGCGCCTGGATTCTCGTGAAGTGGGTGCCTTCGCCGGCCGCATAGAACATCCCGGCGCTCATGCCGCTGAGATTGTCCAGCGAGGCGTTACGGGACTCCGCCATGTGTTGGGCGGCAGCGATCTGAGCGGGCGAGGTGAGCCGGCCGATGAATTGATTGGTCGCGTTTCCGAGTGCCTGGTTGTGAATCCCCTTAGGTGCCTGCGAGGCCAGCACGACGCCGAGGCCGTACTTGCGAACCTGACGGATGATCTCGATCGTGCTCTCGGTACTTGGGTTCGCGCCGATCGACGGAACGAAGTTCTGAGCCTCGTCCATCACCAGGAGACCGCCGAGGCGTCCGTCGCGGGCGGGGTGAGCCTTGAACCAGGAGAACAGTGCGGACTGGAGTCGGCTGACGAACCGAGGCACCTCCTCTTTCGAGAGCCCCACGAAATTGATTACCGAGATACGCGCGGATTTTCCCGTCGAGGGCGTCAGCAACATGCCGGGATCCGCAGAGGTGCTCGACTCGTCGAACAGGCGATCGGTGTCCGCCATCGCCTCCAGCGTGTCTGCGATCTGCGTTGCGATGCGTCTGGTCCGGCTGTTGAGAAGGCCGTCCGGTGGTTCATTGAGGAATTCGACGAAACCGGACAACGTCCGCTTGCCGCCGCTCACATAGGTCGCCAGCGCGCGTTGCAGGACACCCAGTTGCTGTATCGCGCGGGCGCTGCTCCCACGTATCCCGGCCTGGGGCGCGAGGCCCGCGACGGTGGAGGCGATCAGACGTTTGAAGTCGTCATCGTCACCGAGCACCGGGCCGAAGTCGGGCAGGGGATGAAACGAGAGCGGACGGCCGCGCCTGAGCCCAGGCGTCCATACCAGCACCTCGGTCTTCTCGAAGTAGCGTTTCGCCTTCTCGCCCTGCTCTTTCGTCCATCCCTCCGGTGCCTGTGGCCAGCGGTCTCCGAGCCGGCCGAGGTCGTCGTTGGGGTCGAGGACGATGGCCGAGACGCCCTGCAGGGCGCACTGCTCGATGAGGTGTTTCACCAACACGGTCTTGCCGGAGCCCGCCGCGCCCACCACCACGGTGTGCTTGGTGAGCTGGCGGGCCGCAACGAGGAAAGGATCGCCGCCGCGGGTTCTCCTGCCGACCTCGATATCCGCCGTCTCTTCGCCGGTCTCGGCCCATTCCTGGTCAGGTGCGCCGCCGAAATGCTGGCTGAGATCGTCGACCATGGATGCGAACAACTCGGTCCGGCCCGCGGGCCGAACGCTGCGCAGCCAGGGATCCAGTCCGGGTGGCCGCTCGTCGAGCATTGTGCGCAGGGCGGCCAGTGTCCGTAAATCGGCACCGCTGATCGGCACCGGCCGTCCGCCACGCGCGACGAAATCGTCTTTGATCTCCGTTGTCTTGACCCCGCTCGGGTAGCCCGTGTTCCGCAGCAGCGTCAAGTGGCGCGTCGTCAGATCCTTCGCAAGTCCGGCCTCGGCCACTGCGTCCCGAATCCGATTCTGCGCCGCGATGGGGTTCTCGGCCGCGATCGCTCGGAAGGACCAGTGCTCTTCCTTGTCGGTCTGCTCGTCGAGCGTCAAGCGCAGCCTCGCGTGCAGCGCGACCTTTCCGCCGAAGTTTGCCTCGACAATGAGCTTGGCCTGGTCCGCGCCGAGTTCATAGCTCAGGCTTAACAGGCCGGCCTCCAGCAGCGAGGGCATGATCCTGTCCTCGCTGGCCTTGTCCAGCGGTGTCGTGTCGTCCGCCTCGGCCCGCAGCTTGTCGAAGAGGTCGGTGAGGGCGTCGAAGTCAACGGCTACCTCCGCGGGCGTCGCCCCGGCAGGAATGACCGACTCGTCCAAGGATGTCAGCTCGGTCACCGCGCCTTTACGCACGCACGATGCGATGTGCTCCGCCACCCGGACCAGGAGTCGGCGTGCCGTGTATCGGGACTCTGCCTCTGCGAGGGCCTGATCGGTGATCGGCCAGGTGTCGTACGGCGCTTCGAACTGTACCGACTCGTAGGCGGACCGCAGCCGGCGGCTGACGATCGCCGCGGCGGTGGCCTTGTCCGGGATTCTTCCCAAAGCCGGCAGCACGTCGAAGCGGTCCAGGGCGCTGGTGACGGCTGCGGCTCGTGAGATCTTCTGCCAGGTGTCTTCCTGACAGGCAACGATCATCAGCGTGCGGCGGGTCTCTTCGCGCAGTCCCATCAGCCCGGAGGCCACGTCACCGCTCATGCGTTGGGCTATGCGGCTCTCCTTGTCGGTTGCGGAAGCCAGCGAAACCTCGGAGGCACGAACGAGGTCGTCAAGCTGATCGAACGCGAAAACCAGCGGGCCGGCCAGGGCAAAGATCCGGGTTAGGTCGCGTAGCAGCAGCTGGGCCGGCCGTCTCCTGGTGGAGAGTCCCCATTCGGTTCGGGTATCGACTGTGCTGGGATCGTCGGCGAAATAGGCCTTACCGTTTTCGACAGCGTCTCCGTCGGAGGTGAGCAGTACGAGGGCGCGAGCGGTGTCAGCGGCTTCATTGCCGACCTGCCGGTCAAGGCGCCGGATGCCGTCCACGAATGCTTCTATGGCGTCCCGAGTCAACGATTGCTCACCGAGAAGCTCGGCGCGATGGCGTGGTTCCAGGCCGGTCTTCGTGGCGAGCGAGTCGAGAAGGTACAGAAGCTGCTCGGGGCCGGCCTCCTCTTTGCGGTAAAGACTGTCGATCAGGCTGCCGGTGGCGCTGGTCCAGAAGTCCTGGCCGGCGACCAGCTTCATGTAGAAGAAGAAGCCGCCCTGCTGCTGGATCTCCTGCCGGACCCATCCCAGGAGATGCGTCTTGCCGCAACCACGATCACCCTGCAGCACGGACACGGTCGGGTTGTGATTGTGCCGCAGCGCGTTCATGGACCTGGTGAGGCGTCGCGAAATATCCCGGTGAAGGCCCTCGACGTGGTGCGGCACCAGTGAGGCCCACACCTCCTCCGCGGTGAGAACAGGACTTACATATACCTCTCCGAGGGCCTCGAGCTCCTTGCTCACGCCGCCACCTCGATCTTCAACAGGTGGCGACTCTCTCCTCCGATCTTGACCGCTGCTTCCCGGTCCGCATCACCGAGGGACGACTGAAGGAACTCCTCCTTGAGGTCCACCTCAGGAAGATCGACCATCCGGTCGAGTTCGGCGTCCACCACGTCACGCGGCACGTTCTTGAGCCGCTGGCGCAGCGCCGACAGCTTCACCCACGAGCCGGGGCGGCGGGAGCTCAGGTCGGTGTACGCCGCGCGGATCCATGCCTCGATGTCGGGCTGGAAGAACTTCTCGAACTTTGTACCGGATCGCACCAGTTGCTGGCCAACGCTCTCCAGCACCGCGTAGAGAACGCCGGACGGAAACTTCGCGTCATCGGGGCGCCCCGCCAGGAGGGCGGACTCGCACCAGGCCAATCCCCTGCCAGACAAGGAGTATGTGTAGATTCCGCCGTCGCGATTCATAAGGATCGGTTCGTCCTTCTGACCGCTCAGGCGACTGATCTCGGCATCGGCGCGTCGACGCACGTCCGCCGTGATCTCCAGGCCCGCAGCCTCCCGGAGTTCCCTGTTCGTCACCGGGCGGGCCACGACCATGAGGGCGAACATCGAAGCTTGCCACCGTGTTGTCGAGACATCGGCCATGGCATTCCTCCTGGGGAATCGGATGCGTAGCTTCATAGGTCGGCGAGCCGGTCGGGCACCAGCTCCACGCGTCCGGTCGGGCTGGACAGCTCGCCAGACACCGTGATCTCCCGATGCTCGCGGTGCGCCGCGATCGCCCGGTCGTACGAGGCCTGGTCGGCGAGACGAACCCACACCGCTCGACGTGCGCGCTGGATCCGGTCCGTACGCAGTTCGCCGCGAACCTTGATTCGCCAACGGTCTGCGCGGGCCGTGTCGTCGTGCAGGCTTTCGATGATTCCGGTCACGGCGGCCGAGCCCGACGCGACCAGGTTCCGCAGCCGGCCGCCCGCTGCCTGCAGCAGCGGCCCGGATCCGGCGGGGAAGGGGAGTACGTGGCTCGGCGCCCCGTCGAACGGAATGGATCGCGCCCATCGGAACGTGATCTCGAAGGCGTCCTTGCGCTCGGCCCCGCACAGGTCGCCGAGCGCTTGGCACAGGTTCGCCGAGACGCCGTCGGTCACCGCATCCTCGAACGCAACCAACGCACCGGTCATCACCGCGGCTTGAGCGGCGGCGACCGACTCCAGCATCTGGGTAAGAATGGCTCGGCCGCTCAGCTCCTCACCGACGTCAGTGCGCGCGAAGGTCCCGGCGGCCAGTCGCGTCTCGACGACGTAGCTGCCGAGGCGGGTGGGACCCAGCTCGGCCGCGCGCAGCACGTCGCGGAGAACAGAGGGAGCCTTGCCGACGAATGCGAAGTGCGACCCCTGCGTGACCGTCCGGGCCGCGACGTCCAGCAGGCTACGAATCGCGTTGAACGTCTTGACACCGCTTGTCAGGGAGGTGTAACCGGGATCGTGGCCGGGAGTGAACGCCCGGAAATACTGCCGGTCCAACTGTGGAAGGGCAATCTCGGATGCGATGTCCGCCGCCGGACGATCCTCGAGATCCGCCAGACAGCGGAGGATCTCCCGGATGCGACGCTCGGCATCGCCCATGCCATCACGAGCCGGGACCAAGACCTCGAAGTCGTCCGGGTGGTGCCAGACGGTGGCCCGGCCACCGTTGGGCCGGTCTCCGGGCGAGGGCCGCCAGCCTGTGCCGGCAAGGTAGCTCGCGATGTCAACCACCTTCAGGGCGCTCGTCATCGCTGCCACCGTGTCGGCTGTGTCTCGGTGAGCTGGCGCAACGTGGCCGCCGTCAAGACGTTGGCGAGGGGAACCCTTACTGTCCGTTTGCGGGCGCGGTCCGGCTCTGCAATGGGCTGCTCGGCCTCCAGCGACAAGTAGTAGCCGAGATGCCGGAGCATGACGCCGTCGGTGAGCGACGAGGTGTACAGGTGGCGCTTGGTCGGCACGCAAATCACGAAGAGGTAGCGGCGTACCGAGAAGTTCGGTCCGGCGAGCCTGTTGAACTGCCACTCGTCGAGTCCCCGATAGGTCAGGTGACCTGCGGAGCCCGACGGCGTCGACCAGGTCTTGATCTGCGCCTCGATGGTGGGCGAGTACGTCCGTGCGCAAGTCCCCACGGACTTGAACCCGAGATCGATTCCGTCCGCATCGATGTCTTCCTTGGTAACGACAAGGCCGGCAGCCGAGGCCAGGACGCGGACGTAGTCCTCGCCGAACTTGCCCTGGTGCTGTTTCGGATCAAGCATGAGAACCCCTCGCGAGCCTTGCTCGTCGTAGTGGGAAGCCTACTGGCAGTGATCGATCGGGGTTAGTCTTGCCAGTGTCGGCATGGAGATTGCGTTCATGGTGCTCGATATGCTGGCGCGGATAACGCGGTGGTGACTTCAGCGCAAGATCCTCGTGATGCGCGAGAGTAAGTCATTGCTCCGGGCTTCGCGCGGACTCTATGGTGTCCGAATGGCGTCGGCGAATGTCGATATGTTTTTTGATGATCGAAACACTGCGCGCCAGACGCGGGGGCGTTTTCGATACCAGGACGAGTGCGTCGCGCTGCGCTGCGTCGCGAACCTTGTTTCCGAGGACGTGACCGCGGTGGTCGTCGAGTGGTCTACCGACTACATCGCACTGCTGTCCGACGGGGAGCCCGAGCTGGTCTCGGTGAAGCACCGCGATCCAGGCACCGGCGACTGGTCGATGAGTGCTCTCGGTTCCGCGGTCAACGACCTTCATCATGTCTGGCGAGCGATGGGCGAGCGTTGCCGGTGCGCGTTCGTGTCGAATACGGCTGTTGCTACCGGCGCCGTACGTGACTTCGGGGCGAAACTCGGCCGCTATGTCGAGGCGGATTCGGACGAGTTGGAGCGGTTCATTCGCGTGCTGGCGTTTCCTGATCCGCCGCTTCCTCGGCGTACGGAGATCACTGCGGTCGGCGTTCGCGACATGGCCGGTGCGCTCTCCCTGCTCGGACGCGACCCCAGGCATGCCGAGCGGTGCTACCTCGCGCTGTTGAACCGGATCGCGGCGGTCGCCACCGAGGAGCCCGACTCGCCCGAACAGCGGATCGCCCGGCTTACCGGCTCGCTGGGGGCGGTCATCGAACGTGGACGACCGCGACAGGGTGAACGGACGCTGTCGATCGCCGACCTGCGCGACCTGGTGCTGTCCGTCGAGGCCGAGTCCGGCCGGGCGCACGACGCTCCACGGCCGATCCGGGGCGTGGCCTCGGCGCGCGGTCGGCCGGCGCCGCGCGAGATCCTGGTCGGCAAGGAGAGGTTCGCGCCCCACGGTCCGGTCGAGGGTACCGACGCACCGGACCTGTCCTACCGGGAGGAGCGATCCGGTGCGCGGCCGATCGGCGATGACGCTCGCGACCTGCGTCTGGTTCACATCGAGGTCTTGCGAGCAGGCGCCATCGCGGATCGGCGCCTGGCCGAGCTCGACGACGAGATGCGCCTGCACCGAACCGTCCCCGGGCTGCCTTCCGTCGTGGCACAGGATCGGTCGGGGTTCGTGACCGAGTTGCCGTCGGGCTCTGCGTTGACCAGGGTTTACGGTGCCCCGCCGTACCCGGGAATCGTCCTGGACGCGCTCCTGCGCGCGCTGCCGACGGTCGTCCCTACGCTCGAGGCCCTGCACGCCGACGGAAGAGCGCATCGCGCGCTGCGGCCCGAAGCCATCCTCGCCTCGTGTGCTGGGTTGTCGTTGCGCGACGCCGGCCTGGCCGCGACGGCACCGGTGGCCGGCGAGGGTCCGGAGCTGTATCGAGCGCCGGAGCAGGATCGCCCGCTCCTGCTGCCACCGGGGCCGGCCACCGACGTTTTCCAGCTCGCCGCGATCGTCTTCCACATGGCGACCGGTCGGCCGGCGGACGTAGGTGCGCCGCCGCCGAGCCTGTTGCGGCCCGGTCTGAGCGCCGAGCTCGATGGTCCGCTGCTGAGCGCGCTGACCGGCGAGCCCGCGCGCAGGCCGTCGCTTTCGGCGCTGGTCGCCGAGCTCACTGATGTGCTCACGCGCGGCGGGAGCTTTCGATGCTGAGTCCCGAGATTTTGCGGGTCCGAACTCCGGTGGCACTCGCGCCCGGTCTAAGCTTTCTGTTTAACGTTGATTTCGCCGTTTCGGGGTCTTGACCTGGGATTTCCTGATGGCGGGGTAGCGGGGTGCGGGCGTGGATCGGGAGCCT